>JALYYZ010000351.1 GCA_030945985.1 Chloroflexota bacterium | reverse complement strand
CGCTCATGCTGGTGGCACTGGGTCCAATCAGTGCGACCACCAGCGTGCTGCCCGGGGGCGACCTGTGGCATATCGCAAACCCCTTGCTGGGTAACCTCGGCGCTACCCTCGAGGTGTTGATCTTTCTGCTCTTCCCATCCGGGCAGTTCGTCCCGCACTGGACGCGTTGGATCTTTGTCCTCTACCTGGTCAGTGGATTCGCCGCCAATCTCGTCTATCCCCAGCCCTCCGGAGCGCAAAACCTGGGCTATTTCTACTTTGTCATTACTGCAGCGGTGGCGGCTTTCCTCCAGATCTATCGCTACCGGCGGGTCTCCACGCCAATGCAGCGCCAGCAGACCAAATGGGTAGTCTTCGGGTTCGCAGCACCCGTCGCCATCCTGGTGATACTGATTCTCTCTGGTTTCATATATCCTCCCCTCTCCCAACCAGGCTCGCTCTATGGATTGGCGATCATTGGTCTTGGCTACCTCGCAACGCCCTGTCTCGCCCTCGCGTTTGGGGTCGCCATGCTACGCTATCGACTCTGGGAGATCGATCAGCTCATCAATCGAACGCTGGTCTATGGCTTCCTCACAGTTCTGGTGGTTGGGGCATATATCCTGATGGTGAGCATTCCCGGCGCGCTGATGCACACATCTTCGAATGCGCTCATTCCCTTGCTGGCAACCGGTGTGGTGGCGGTGCTCCTTCATCCTCTTCAAGTTCGACTTCAGCGGCTGGTCAATCGCCTGATGTATGGCGAGCGGGACGACCCGTATGCGGTCCTCACACGCCTGGGAAGCCGCCTGGAGGCGACGCTCGTTCCCGAAGCAGTCCTACCAACCATCGTTGAGACCGTGGCACAAGCCCTCAAGGTCCCGTATGCTGCAGTTGCTTTGAAGCACGGGGATACATTCACTTCGGCAGCGTCCTACGGTCTGCCTCAAGATAAGCTCTTCATCCTGCCAGTCGTTTACCAGACAGAAGTCATTGGTCAGTTACAGCTTGCCTTGCGAGCCCCAGAAGAGGAGTTCACGGCTGCTGATCGCCGTTTACTAACTGATATTGCACGGCAAGCGGGGATAGCTGTCCACGCGCTGCGTCTCACCGCCGATCTGCAACACTCGCGTGAGCGCCTGGTCACGGCGCGGGAAGAAGAACGGCGGCGCTTACGTCGTGATCTGCATGATGGGCTCGGGGCAACGCTTGCCGCGTTCCATCTGCAAGCAGGAGCTATTCGCTCGCAGATGCGACATGATCTTGACGCAGCCAGTGCTGAGCTGCTTGAACTACAGGAAGGGCTGCGCTCTGCCATCGCCGATATTCGTCGCCTGGTGTATGCGCTCCGTCCGCCAACACTGGATGAGCTGGGACTTGTCGGTGCCATCCGGCAATATGCAACTCAGTATGAAACGCCGGGGACCTCCACAGGGTCGGGGGCGGAGGGAGGTCTACGCGTGGCCGTCGAAGCACCAGAGCACCTGCCCGACTTGCCCGCTGCCGTGGAAGTTGCGGTCTACCGGATTGTCCAGGAAGCGTTGACCAATGTGGTTCGCCATGCCGGTGCTCGCACCTGTACTGTCCTCCTGACCATTGCTGATGCCTTTCAGTTAGAGATCAGCGATGATGGCGCGGGATTCGCTGCGCAGTCAGGTGCCGGGGTAGGACTGCTCTCCATGCGGGAGCGCGCCGAGGAGGCCGGTGGATTCTGCCTGGTTGAGTCGGCGCCTGGCCGTGGCACGCGTATCCGGGTGAATCTTCCCTTCCCAAAAGAGTAAGCCGATGGAACGACTCCGCCTACTGATCGCAGACGATCACCCGCTCTTCCGCAAAGGCATGCGGGCCTTGCTTCTCAGTGCCCAGGATCTCGAGGTGGTGGGAGAGGCGAGCACCGGCCAGGAGGTAATTGAACTGGCAGCCACGCTGCAACCCGACGTAATCTTGATGGATGTGCAGATGCCTGTGGTGAATGGGATTGAAGCAACCCGGCAGATTCTGCATACCAGCCCTCATGTTCGTATCCTGGTCATCACCCTCTTCGAGGATGATGAGTCGGTTTTCTCGGCGTTACGGGCCGGAGCACTTGGATATGTTCTTAAGGATGCGAAAGAAGAGGACATACTGCGCGCCATTCGCGCGGTCGGCAGCGGTGAAGCCATCTTCAGTCCTGCTATTGCCGCCCGAATCATTGACTTCTTCGCGGCCCCTCGCCCCTCCGTGCCCAAGGAACTCTTCCCAACCCTTACCGACCGTGAGCGTGAGATTCTCCAGTGGCTGGCACGGGGCTCAACGAATCACGATATTGCCAGGCGCCTGACGCTGAGTGTGAAGACGGTCAACAATTATGTCTCCAACATCTTCACAAAGTTACAGGTGGGCGACCGAGCGCAGGCGATCATTCGTGCGAGGGATGCCGGTTTGCACTGATGCAGAGGGATGCAGCACTCCTTGCAAGCGAGGCCAGGAAGATCTGAGCTTTTCCTGAGGGGACTAAGCTCGACTTTGTACAAAACGAAAGGAGGTGAGAACGGGTAAAAGGACCCGCAAGCCCTTCGTTGTAAGATGGAAGTCTACCACAACGCCATCTGCGACAAGGAGGCTCACGATGTCCCTACTCAACCCGATTATACAAGTGCTACAGCACTTCCGGCCAGCTTTCACCCGCCCCACCTGGGACAAAGCCCTTGTACTGGCGGTCGGTACCATCTTAGCTCGTGGTCGGCGCACGGTCACTGCCGCTCTCAAGCAGATGGGCTTACACGCTGAACCAGATTTTACCCTTTTCCATGAGGTGCTCAATCGAGCAAGCTGGTCGTGCCTAACGCTGAGCTGTTTGTTGCTCCAACTACTGGTCAGCACCTTTGTTGAGGCTGGTGGCACGCTCCAGATCGTGATTGATGAGACGTTGGAAAGAAGATGGGGTCACAAGATTGCCAAACGCGTACACTACAGAGACAACCTGCAATCGAGCAAGGAGCAATCCGTTTCAACAAGTGGTCTGCGGTGGGTGGTGATGATGCTGGTAGTGCAAGTACCCTGGACACGCAGAGAATGGGCACTCCACTTCTTCTCGGTCTTGGCTACCACATCTAAGTGGTCACGCGGGAATAAAGTATGCAGTTTTCATGGGGAGTGGAACTAAATCATTCGGCTGCGCGAGCAGGTCTTCAATTCTCCTTGAGTACTTTATTTCCGCGTGGCTCCTAAGGTGAGCGAAGAGTTGGGCAAGCCCCACAAGACAGCATCACAAATCGCCGCTCAGATGGTCATAGCTGTGCGTCGTTGGCTACCTGACATACCAATGAAGCTGGTGGGTGACAGTGCGTATTCGGTTGTTGAACTGGGGCTGTGCTGTGCCAAACATAACGTCAGCCTGATAGCACCATTGCGATTAGATGCTCGTTTGTTCGCTCCTGCTTCTCGTAAGCCTGGCACGAATTGACGCCCACGAGTGAAAGGGGAAGAGTTGACCAAGCTGAACGCAGTGTTGGGCGACCCCAAAACCGAGTGGCTGCAAGTGAAGGTTAAGTGGTATGACGGAACAGAGCAGAGCATGGAGGTGATGAGCGGCACAGGAGTGTGGTACAGGATTGGCTTGCCGGTGCTACCAGTCAGGTGAGTGCTCACGCGTGATACCGGTGGGCAGCTGGAACCGAGGGCTTACTTCTGTACTGACTCGAGCCAATCCCCAGTAGAGGTAGTGAGCGATTTCATCAAGAGGTGGACTATCGATGTGACCTTTGAAGAGAGGCTTCGCAGGCTCACAGCACATCTAGGAATTGAGACACAACGACAATGGTCAGACCTGGCAATTGAGCGCAGCACACCTCGTTTGCTAGGTATGCTCAGTCTGGTGGCTCTGTTTGGAAAGGCGTTGCACCCGGATGGCAAAGTGTTTGTGCAGCGTACAGCCTGGTATCACAAGAGCGTGGCTACCTTCTCAGACGTGCTAGCAGAAGTCCGACGTCATCTGTGGGGCAACTTCACTTTTCAAACATCCCCGCAAACCCTGACGTGTGTTTAGTTCCACGCTCACACGTCGAGAGGCTGGCTTACGCGCTGTGCTATTGAATTGTTAATGTACAAAGTCGAGCTAAGACAGTGCTCTCTCGATCGATGCGTAAAGGGTGCTTTAGCCCTTTACAGG
>JALYYZ010000349.1 GCA_030945985.1 Chloroflexota bacterium | reverse complement strand
GCTGTAAATGCCTGGCTGAAGGGGCCCGGTATCGTCCTAGCCGGGCGGGGTGTGCCTTCGGCTGACAGTTCGAGTGCCATGCGCACGTTACACTCGGCGTACGTGGTGGAACGGGTGAGGGTGTCACGCACCAGGCTGGAGCTTGTATCGGGAGGGTCCATGCCGATGGCAGGGTCGGTGGTGGCGAGGCGGAAGTTGCCGATTGTGCCAAAGAAGCGCACATGCCGCCCTTCGACAACAACGAATTGCCCCTGGCGCAGCAGCTCTACAGGCTGATCGTGGCGAAGGTGTACCGTCACGCCGCGCTCGGTGTCGGCGGCTGTGACCTGGCCCAGCGAGGCGCGGCCCGCCTGTTGACTTGTGCCGTTCTGCTCGGTGCGCAGCCTCTCCATTACGTGTGACACGAGGCTGGTTGGGGTTTTGCCGTTGCCGTTATTGCTATCCATGTGGTGAGCCTTTCTCTGTTTGTGAAAGCTGTTGGTAAGTTACCTCCAGCCCTTCTCTAAGCCGCCTTTTAGATTTAGTAAAGAGTAACAAGCAAATCAAAACCCTCGGGTTTTGATTTGCTTGTTACTGGCGAGAGACTACCTTTCTCGAAGACGTCGCCTGAAAGATTACCAGGCTCATGCTAAAACTTTACTTTGCCCACGCTGAGCGGCAATTCTTCTCGGGTTGGCCTGGACTCTTCGGTCAGGGCGTCGAGCGTTTTGAGGATCGCCAGCAGGCGGTCATATTGCCCTTTGAGCTGCCGCCCCAGGTACTCGGCGGTCATACCGAGCCACGCGCGATCGTTGAGCCTGGCTCGATATGCTTGAACAATAAGGTGGATGATAACCTGGTCTACGTTACCTTCTCCATCCTCGGAGTAGAGAAGCAGCCTGATATAGTCGGGGCTGTCGGTGAAGCGCACCAGCTCGTTCGTTGAGCCGAGCCAGCATTTGTAATGAACGTGCGGAGGGCACTCGGGGTAAGTATAGAGAGGAGGCGAGGAGTGCGGTCTTGTCTCATCGAAGCAGCCCACCACGATAGCGTCGAACTGCGAGCGCAAAGTGCGCTGAAGGTCTGGGTAGAGGTCGTAGACGCTGCCATCCTCCCCATCCAGGCTTCCTTTGGCCGAGATCGGACCCAGGCCTTCTGTATGCGCGGCACAGACAACCCCGAGCACATTCTGCGCGATCACCAGCGCGCCGAGCGATGGCGTGCTGTTTAGCTCGTAGCTCTCTACCTTAAAACTGCTGTAAGAGGTGGCTATTATCTCGCCTAGCAGACGCCTGCCGCCACTATTATCCATTTATTTCTCCATATCTCTCGTGCGACTCACGAGTTGTCTCGCCAAAACAAATTAGATGCTCTGGCCAATCAGTCTCTTGCCATGAGCTTTCTCGGTGGTTTTCTTCATGAGGCCGGCGCGCTCCAGCATAAAGTGATAGGCCGTGCGGTCCTGGTTGTGCAGCACGGCATACTGGTGCGCCAGCGTCAGGGCATTGGGGTAGCCTCCGCCCAGCTTGCACTGGTGGAGGATGGTGGCTACGGCACTCTCCAGTAAACCCTCCTCAGCGAGCCATGAGGGAAACTCCAGGCGGGCTACTTCGTACTCCGTGCCGAGGTATGCGAAGAGCATATTCTTGACATGCGCGGCGTTGTCCCCAACAAGGTACGAAAAGAGCGGCTCGAAGAGAGGCGAGAGTTCTCCCTCATCGAGTAGTTCATAGAAGATGTCCGAGTCGTCTATGCTCCAGAGGGGCGTGCATGAGCAAGGCTCGTCAGGTCTACGCTCGCAGGGCGTTGTCTGTTCGCAGGCCAGCATCCTGATAGCTCGGATCACCATCTGGCTGGCGGGTTGGCTAATGTACCCGATTACAGGTACACGGAGCGCGCGAAACGCATCGAGTATCTGGAAATATTCGCTCATAAGCGATTGCACGCTCTTCTCTTTAGACAGGACGTTCACCAGTTGCATGAGCGAGCCGTCGACCAGGGCTGCGTCCGCGCCGTGGCTCCTGGCCCAGTTATATAGCTCTTCCAGCTCTCGCAGGGCGCACTTGGCCGCGAGGATTTTACCGCTGCTGTTCTCTTCGCTCTCGACCGGCATCTCTGCATAATGCGTGGGGGTGTTATCTATCTCGGCGGCGCGTAATTCACCGTAGCGCACCATTACGCGTCCTACATTGATCAGATGGCAGTATGCGCCTCGGTGCTTGTCGGGCGGTATGAAAGAAGAGTCGCTCGCCACCACACAATAGTTGGGTCTGGCCGGCACATGCTTCGGGTGCCTACGCAACGGCGTAGATGGAGAGCCCACCCAGCGGCGCGCAGTGGCATCTTGCACCCGTTGCTCCCATTGTGTCTCGTCCACCGCACCGTATATCCGCAGAGCCAGCTCCACGGCTTCAGCCCGTGTAGTTTCCTCCGAGCGCACTCCCGACCTGCTAACCTCTATTTGCCTGGCTACCTCGGACGCATCGAAGGGCATGATAGTCTATTTCCTTGCTGTTCTAGCTCTTTGACCCTATATAATACAATAGTTACACTACACTATATGTGAGGTCCGACCGGGAGTTTTCCACAAGAGTTTGCGAGTAAGGCTGGCTTCTGCTGCCTTCCAAGAGGGCTCTTCGAGAACGAGGCAGATAAGAAAACAAGAACAAATCACAGACCTGCGGTTTGTGATTTGTTCTTGTTTTCTTATCTGCCGAGGTGAATTAGATAGGCACAGACAAGTCTGGCTGAGTGTTTCACCTGACTAACGCCGGGGACTTTACGTTATACTAGCCCTAAAATACCTTATTCACGAGGAGATTTGCATGCTCTACCTGGTGGCAACGCCAATCGGCAATCTGGGAGACATATCTCTACGAGCGCTCGATACGCTACGACTGGTCGACGTGGTGGCGAGCGAAGATACTCGCAAGACGGGAATATTACTCAAGCGGTTCGACATACAGAAGCCCCAGATCGCTTTTCACGAGCACAACGAAAAACGTGCGGGGCCACAGATAATCGGCATGCTTCAGGAGGGGAAAAGCGTGGCGCTGGTGACTAACGCCGGCACGCCGGGCATTTCGGACCCAGGTTACACACTGGTGCGAGAGGCGCTCGAAGCCGGAGTGGCGTTCACCCTAATTCCGGGCGCGGCAGCGTTTGTGATGGCCCTCGTGCTGTCAGGGTTGCCGGTGCATAGCTTTACCTTTCGCGGTTTTGCCCCACGCAAGGGAGGCCCCCGCCGCAGGTTCATGGAGGTCGATAGATCTGCCCGCCATACGCTGATCTTCTATGAGAGCCCTTTCAGGGTCGAGCCCTTTCTGCACGATGCCCTGGAGGTATATGGTGACAGGCAGGCCGCGCTGGCACGCGAGCTTACAAAGATGCATGAGACAGTGCATCGCGGCACGCTCTCAGCCTTGCTGCAAGGCATCAACACTTCGGGTGCAAAGGGGGAGTATGTAATCGTGATCGAGGGGGTGCGCAGGTCTACAGGAGAGCTTGAAGAAGACAGCGCGCAGGATGATCTTGATGAAGAGGAGTTGCAAGAGAGCGAGTAGTTGGGGCGGCTGCCCACAGTAGGGCAGCTTCATGGACCTTTTAGCTTTTGAAAGAAAGAGCAATAAATCAAAACCTGTAGGGTTTTGATTTATTGCTCTTTCTTTCAAAAGCTAAAAGGTCCATGAAG
>JALYYZ010000327.1 GCA_030945985.1 Chloroflexota bacterium | reverse complement strand
ATTGTTTTTCCTTGTTTACGCACCATGCTTGCCACGCGTCGGGTGACGGCTTATAATCTGCGTGTAACCCACCACAATCCTTCCTTTGCCAGAGGTCACCCCACGCTATGCAAATGCGCTTTCACGTACTTGCCTCAACACTTGAAGCCCTTGAGCCGATCACGGGGCGCACCCAGATGATCGGCATCCTGGCCGAGATGCTTGCCAAAGCCGAGCCCACCGAAATCAGCGAGCTCGTATATTTGTCGCAGGGTAGGCTTCTGCCGGACTTCATCCAGGAGGAGTTCGGCATGAACGAGCGGCTTGTTTTCCGATCGGTAGCTCAAGCCTACGGGGTCACGTCCGAGGAGGTGCTTGCCCGCTTCAAGCAGTTGGGCGATGTTGGATTGGTCGCCCAGGAGTATGCTGTGCGATCGGGCAGGGAATCTGTCGCAGGTGACAGGGCAAGTAGCGCTGCTGACTCTACTGGTGTTGCCCACGGCGCTAATGAAGATAAGGCCGCAGACGAGGCGGAAGGTGACGCCGAAAATAGCAAGGGCGTGGCCCTTACCGATGTGTACGCCCATCTGATGGAGATTACAAAGGCGACGGGCTCGGGTAGTCAGGAGACCAAAGTAAATTTGCTAGCTGCGCTGCTGAGCAGGTTGTCGGCGCTTGAGGCCAAGCACATTGCGCGCATAGTCGTGGGCAGGCTGCGCGTGGGCATAGGAGATCCAACTCTCATGGACGCGCTATCTGTTGCCAAGGCAGGCGACAAATCGTTCAGGGCGCCCGTTGAGCGCGCATATAACCTGTCAAGCGACCTGGGCTTTGTGGCGTGTACGCTCTACAAGGGCGGCCTCGAAGCATTGGAGACCATACATGTGCAGGTAGGTAATCCTGTGCGGATGGCGCTGGCCGAGCGAGCAGATAGTGCTGAAGAGATAGTCGCCCGCCTGGGCAGGTGCGCAGTGGAGCCCAAGTACGACGGTTTCAGGATGCAGATACATAAGGAAGGGGAGCGGATCTCCATATTCTCGCGGGGGCTGGAGGATATGAGCAATATGTTCCCTGACGTGGTGGCCGCCATGCATACGCAGATCGCTTCGCAGCAAGTGATACTTGAAGGGGAGGCCCTTGCCTACGATCCAGAGTCGGGCCGCTTCCAGCCGTTCCAGGTGACCTCTCAGCGCAGACGCATACATAACATCGAGGCGATGAGCGCCAGCCTTCCTCTCCGCTTGCTGGCCTTTGACCTACTCCTTCTCGACGGCGTCGATATGACCAGGGCCCCCTATGTGGAGCGCCACGATGCTCTCCTGAAGCTTATTACCCCCAGGCAGGGTATGGGTGGTTTGGAAGTGTCCAACAATATAGTCACCGATGACCCGGAGCATATAGTGCTCTTTTACGAGGACTCTCTTGTGGAGGGACTAGAAGGCATCGTAGCTAAGAGGCTGGACGGGACCTACGACGCAGGCAAGCGCGGCTTCAACTGGATCAAGATGAAACGCTCTTACCAGACCCACCTGCGCGATACCGTAGACTGCGCGATTGTCGGCTACGATTATGGTAAAGGGAAGAGGGCTCTGTGGGGTCTCGGCTCCTTGCTCGTTGCCGTGTACGACAAAGCGGCGGACACTTTCCCCACAGTGACCCGCGTGGCGAGCGGCTTATCCGACGAGGGCTGGCAAGATCTTGCAAAGCGGCTGGCCGCCGACAGGATCGAGCACGCCGATCCGCGCGTCAAGCATGTGATCACGCCTGATGTGTGGGTGGTGCCTCATTATGTTGTGGAACTGCAGGCCGATGAGGTAAGTCGCTCGCAGATGCACCCCGCAGGCAGGAGCGAGGGTGAAGCGGGCTACGCGCTTAGATTTCCGCGTATAGTTAAGGAGAGGCCCGAGCGCAAGCCGGAGGACGCTACCTCGGTTGACGAGATAGCAGAACTTTATAATATGCAGGGTAGAGGCGATACCCGTGGCAAACGGGCTGCATCAGCCGAGTAGGAGGCTGGACTGCATATAGGTGTGATGGCCGCAGGCATGGGTCCAGGGTCTTTTGGCAGCATGACCGGCCATGGGATAATACGGAGGAGCACTTTGGGAGATGTTAGCAAAGATACAATAATCGCAGCGGGTGTAGAGAAGGTTTTCAGTTACGTTTCGGACCCTCATAACGCCCCACGATACATAAGCTCAATCAAGCGGATCATATCGGGACCCGTGGGCACTCCCTCCGAGGGCCAGGTGTGGCGGGCTGAGGCTTCTCTGCTGGGTCAGGTGAGCGCCATTGACCTCCGTTTACAGGAGTTGAAGTCGCCTCACATGGTTACCTTTGTAATCGAAGGAGAGCCCAGGGCAAGGCTGGCGGTCCGCCTCCGGCAGCATGATGGCCGTGAGACAACGCATGTATCTCTCTCTTTGGACGTGCCTTCAGTGCCGGGCATATTCCTACAAGGTATCATGGGCGGCCTGTTGTCCGGCGATATGGCTCGCTTGAAAGATCTGATGGAGGAGTAGAGAAGTTGCCGATGCAGGAGCTTGAAGTAAGGATTGGGCTGCTGCGCCTCTTGCTTGCCGACATACAGGGCAAGCAGGCGCAGTTGCTCGACATGGAAAAGCAATATCGTGTCCAACTCACCCGTGTGGTGGAGTTTGTTGTATACCGCGAGGGCAACCTTGATAACGCCCTGAACCTGATGGCTGAGGTGCAAGGTAAGCTCGATGAGGTGCTCAAGACCTCCACTCATCTGAGCATGGTGGCCGGCAAAGCTGTAATCGAGCTGGAGGTGCTCAACCTTACCAAGCGCGTGGCAGAGGCGCGATCACAGTTGGGGGAGCTTGAGCAGCGCCGCCGCACTCTTTCCGAAAAGCTGGAAAGTGTGGTAGGCGGCGAAGGTACGGAGGAAAGGTACACGCTAGAGCCTGTGCAGGTCGACACTATCAGGTCTATCAACGACGAAGTAGAGATAGTGGTTGAAGAGATCCAGCGCCTGAATACTCTAATTACAGAGGCGAGCGAACGCGCAGCGCAAACGGTGCAGAGCAGACTTGGCAACCAGAGCTAAAAACAATAGGACTTATGCACCCGTACGCTTGAGCAGATCTGGTTCAGTACCTGATTTATGTAAGTCCTAAAGTAAGTAGAAAGGTCCTTATGAGCTTACTTGGCAAGAGAATAATCGTATTCAGCATGGTGT
>JALYYZ010000321.1 GCA_030945985.1 Chloroflexota bacterium | reverse complement strand
GTTCAGGCCCGCGTACTCAACCTGGTTGGCCGCGTTTACCAGGCAAAGGTTTGGTTCCTCTCCAAACTTGGAGAGGTATCTCTCCACCGCTTCCTCTATTTTTTGCGTGACACTCTTTTTAGGCGTGTCATCAAACCATCCTAGAAACATCACTTTACCTCCCAACTCGCGCTATTCTCGGATCAACTTGCATAGACTTAGAACTTCTGTTCTAAGTCTAGCATGCTCTTGAGAGCCTGTCAATAGGCGATTTGCACAATCGTCGAGGGTGTGGAAGGGCTTCTGCCGACCGCTTATGCATGGGAGCAGCATGGCAAAGGTTGCCTGCCTATACCGTATCTGTTATTCTACCTTGTAGCATTGCAAGGCCATGCCTTATGTCTGGAGGCGCTTTGAGCCGTATCACTCCTCTTTATGAATTACAGCAAATAGATAGCGGCCTGAGCAGCCGTATTCTCCGTATGCGCCAGATCGACAACCTGATGGTCGATGGCCCCGAGCTTCTATCCGTGCGCGCGGTTTACGAAGAGATCGCCGCCCGGCTTGCTGCCGAGCAGGCAAGTCTCAAGAAGCTCTCGCACATAGCGGAGGAAACCTCAACCCGTCTGCGCACCCTCGAGAAGAGGCTATATGACGGCACTATCAAGAGTCCTAAAGAGCTGAACCAGGCACAGGAAGAAGTAGGGCACCTCAAGCTCCGGCTCAAGGATCAGGAGGACGAGGTGATCGATGCTATAATGCAGAGCGAAGCCACCGAGGAGCAAGTGCAAGCCCGCAGAGCCGACCTTGACCTGATAGAAAAAGAATTCGAGCAGTACAAAGCAGGGCTGCTTGAAGAAAAAGAGAAATTACTAGCTCAGGCCAAGGTGCTGCAAGTAAAGCGGCAGCGGCATGCCGCTGCCATGTTGCCTGGCGACCTGGTGTACTACGAGCGCTACAGAAAAAGCAAAGCGGGTGTGGCTATCGCGGGCGTGCGCGAGGGGCAATGTGTTGTCTGCCACGTCGAGGTACCGGCTAACGTGGTGAGAGCCGCCCGCTTAGGCACCGATTTTACCGTTTGCCCTTCGTGCGGGCGTATCCTTTACCCTCTTGGTGATATCCGCTTCAAAGAGGCCAACCACGACCTCGATAACGTCGATAAGTAAGCGGGTAGGGTCGTCCAGGCATCTGTGCAGGTATCTGTGATAGAGTACGAAGTGGCTGTGCCCCCGGACGTGGACCTGTCAGCGGCGGCTGATCTGGTTGCAGGCTGCTGTTGCGAGGAGGGATTGGTGATTTCGCTGGATGGCCCCCTCCGCAGCTATACGGGCAGCAGGTACATGCATTTCAGGAGAGCAGGACAGCATAAAGAGAAGGGCACTCTCGAGGCAACAGTGTGGCCGGACGCCGGACGCATATGGCTGAAGGTGCCGTCGGCTCGGGCAGCGACCTGGACTGAAGCGACGGCTGAGCGCGTGAGCGCGTGTATCGAGAACAGCCTTGCTCTCTGAACTGTACTCCTTACGGATATATCGCCATGATTAGGGGCACTGTCCTCTCTATATGGATCGCGCCCACCGCCGATAGCCCCATTGTACATGTGGAGAGCGCCTGGGCTGTTCCGGGGCGCGGCCTCCAGGGTGATCGCTACTTTCATGGTACCGGCACATGGACGGGCTGGCCCGACTCTGAGCTTACTCTGATCGAGTGGGAGGCTATCCAGGATATAGAGCGTGAGCATGACATCTGTCTTGAACCTGGCGACCTGCGCCGTAACGTGGTGACCAGAGGTGTGTCACTATTGGACCTGGTTGGACGTCGCTTCCGCCTGGGCGCTCTGCTCGTCTACGGAGTGAGGCCGTGCGACCCTTGCAGGCACATAGAATCTGTTACCCAACCAGGGGTGCTGAAGGCGCTAAGCGGGCGTGGTGGCTTGCGGGCGCGTATACTGGAGGAAGGATTGCTGGAGGTAGGGAGCAGCGTGGAGGTCGGGGAGTGATGAAGAATCCTGTTCTGGTAGCGGCTGTAGCCGGGGGTAAAGCTTCCGGGCTGGCCACCCGCTTGCTCGGTCGAGGCGGAGGCACGGCGCTGCCTGGCCTGGTAGCGCAAAAGATCTACCCTGGTGTGCTCCGAGCGCTTACCTCCCAGTTACCGCGGGGCTCTATCATGGTGACCGGCACCAACGGCAAGACCACTACCTCGCGGATGCTCGGCTCTATCCTAGAAGAAGCGGGGCTGGAGCCGTTACACAATCGCTCGGGTTCGAACCTCGAGCGGGGCCTCATCTCAACAGTCATAGGTGCGGCAACTGCTGCTGGCGGACTGCCTGCTGGACTGCATATGGGCTTGTTCGAGGTCGACGAGGCAGCCATGCCGGTGGTGCTGCCCTCAATCCGCCCTCGCGTAGCGCTCTTCAACAACCTCTTCCGCGACCAGCTCGACCGCTACGGTGAGATAGATGCGATAATGCGCAAGTGGCGTGCTGCCGTCCCGAAGCTGGATCGAACATCCACTCTTGTACTCAATGCCGACGATCCGGCGATTGCATCTCTCGCCGGCGTTCAGGGCCTGAAGGCAAAGCCTCTGCTATTCGGCGTGGACGATGCGCGCTACGCTCTCGATGCATTGCCACATGCTGCCGACTCTATATCGTGCCCCCGCTGCAACAGCCGCCTCGATTACAGTCTGATCCTGCTGGGTCACCTGGGGCATTGGAGCTGCCCAGCGTGCGGGCTACAGCGCCCTCGGCCCGATGTAGTTGCCACCCACATACAACTTAACGGCACGCAGACCAGCGTAGTCCACCTCAGCACTCCTACGGGCACTATGGAGGTATTGCTGCAGGTGCCGGGTCTGTACAACGTCTATAATGGGCTGGCGGCGGCTTCGGCGGCCTTCGCATTCGGGATCTCAGCCGAGCAAATCAAGCGTGGGCTGGAGAAGTTCTCGGCTGCCTTTGGGCGCATCGAGCGGGTGAAGGTGCCGGGAACGGACGACAAAGATCTGCTGATGGCCCTGGTCAAGAATCCTGTAGGCTTCAATGAAGTGCTCAGGATGCTTTTTCCTCTGGAGGAGCGCGTGGGCGACGTCCCTCCCTCCGGCAAGCATCTGCTGATAATCATCAACGACCTGACCGCCGACGGACGCGACGTCTCGTGGCTGTGGGATGTTGATTTCGAGATACTCTCCGTGCAGCCTGGGAGCGTAAGTGGGGTCACAATATCGGGTATCCGGGCCGCTGATATGGCCGTTCGCCTGAAGTATGCGGGCCTTGACGCCACGTTGATAAAGATCGAGGAGAAAGTTGAGGACGCGCTCAGCAGCGCGCTTGACTCGATGCCTCACGGTGAAACGCTCTACGTGCTACCCACATATACGGCGATGATGGCCTTTAGAAAGATGCTCTATGAGAAGGGCTGGGTTGGTGACCGCTTCTGGGAGCAATAGGACGCCGGAAAACAGGTTGTCACAGGCATTTAGCTACTATAGGAAAGAATTATGGACCTGAGAATTGCTTTTCTCTACCCGGAGTTGATGAACATATATGGTGATAGGGGCAACATCCTCACCCTTTCCAGGCGTGCCCTATGGCGCGGCATCGATGTCACGGTTGACAAGGTGAGCCTCGGCGACACGATAGACCCAGGCTACTACGACTTCTTCTTTTTCGGTGGAGGGCAGGACAAGCAGCAAGTGGCGGTGGCGCATGACCTCCAGGGCCAGAAGGGTGGGGCTTTACGCGAAGCCGTAGAGGGCGGCGCTGTTATGCTGAGCGTCTGTGGAGGCTATCAACTACTTGGCCGCTACTACCGTCCGGCAGATGATGAGGACTTGCCTGGTATCGGCCTTTTCGATGCCCACACCGAGGCGAGCGACACCCGTTACATAGGCAACGTGCTGATCGATTGCTCCTTGCCAGGTGTGGGCACTATCGTCGCCTTCGAGAATCATTCAGGCCGCACATACCTGGGTCCCGGTTGCAAGCCGCTCGGCAAGTCGCTGATAGGTGGGGGCAACAATGGCCAGGATGGTACCGAGGGGGCAGTATACAAAACAGCCTATGGTTGCTATCTGCACGGCTCGCTCCTACCCAAGAACCCTCGCTTCGCAGACCTGCTTCTCACCCAGGCGCTATCCCGCCGGCATGGGCAGGTGGAATTGGCCTCTATAGATGACACATTGGAGGATCTGGCTCACTCGTCGGCGGTGGGTAGGGCTCGTGCCACGCGGTAGTGCATTTTCCAGAAACCTTTCAGCCATTGAAATTAAAACGAACAAATCAAAACCCGCAGGGTTTTGATTTGTTCGTTTTTGGAGAGAGACGCTCTTCCCACAAATAGATCTATGGTGCCGTTTCGAGCCATGTCCAGAACCAGGCGTGGGTTACCACGCCAGAGGAGACCTGAAACGATAACATTCGTGTCAGCTATGACTCGCATCGGACGAACGGCGGTTTCCGACTGATCTCCAGTTCTATTTGGGCTTATGTGTAAAGAGTTGCAACCCTGGCAAAACCCTCTATAATGTGGATAAATGTGGAAAAAGTGGCGAAAAGTGGGGAAAAGTGGGGACAAATGTGGATAAGTCCCAGTAGCTATCCACTCGCGTAGGTTCCAGGGGTACAATGTTTCTAGGCAGACACGAGCATTCTGTAGACAATAAAGGGCGCATGGCGGTGCCGGCGCGCTTTCGCGACAAGCTTTCGGGCGAGTTGATCCTCACCCGTGGCAATGATCGCTGCCTTTACCTTTTTACCCAGGACTCGTGGGAGCCGTTGGCCGAAAAGTTGAATGCACTGCCGACCGGCGATTCGGATGCTCGAAACCTGCGCCGCGCGGTCTTTTCGGCAGCCGAGCCGGTGGAGCTCGACAAGCAAGGTCGGATAATAGTGCCCGACCACCTGCGTCAGTACGCCGGTATCACCGCGAACGTGTGCATAATCGGCCTGGGGGCCTATATAGAGATCTGGGACCAGGAAGCGTGGACAACTATTGATACCAACATCGAGCAGAACGTTGACGTCATATCCTCCCACCTTTCCGGCCAGTATTAGCGGGGTGCAAGACCCTACCGACTCCCCACTACCCCAGGTAGCCGCATCGCATGTGCCGGTCCTTCTCGATGAGGTTATATCGGGCCTACAGGTACACCCCGGCGGGCACTATATCGACGGCACCGTGGGGGCCGGTGGGCATTCCGCCGCAATTATGACACAGGCCCAGGGCGGGCGTTTGCTGGGGCTGGACGTCGACCCGTTGGCACTACAGCTTGCCGGTGAGAGGTTGCGGCCCTATATTGCTGGCGGCCAGGTGGTGCTTGCTCAGTCGAACTTCGCGCGCATGACGGATGCCGCGCACGAGAAAGGCTTCAGCAGCGTAGACGGTATCTTGCTCGACCTGGGCGTTTCTTCGATGCAGCTTGACACTCCTGAGCGCGG
>JALYYZ010000080.1 GCA_030945985.1 Chloroflexota bacterium | reverse complement strand
GGACTCACTTGTCTTGTGTTCCGCCCCGGTTCCCTCTTTAGCAGGGCCTAATGCAACTTCGAGTGACCTTTTAGCTTTTGAAAGAAGAACAAAGCAACCAAAGCCCTTGGGGCTTTGGTTGCTTTGTTCTTGGAGACCAGCGCTCTTTCCCAAGAGGTCCGTGAAGCTGCACTAAGCTTTGCCCCACAGATCGTACTCGGTGCTGTCGGTGATGCGCACCGACACAACGTCCCCTGTGTGGAGTTCTCCCTGCCTGGGCGGCTTGACGAATACCATGCCATCAACTTCAGGCGCTTGACGGTAGCTGCGCCCGGCATATATGGGCAGTTGCCGGCCTTTTCCGTCGTCCATAGTGCCTGTGCCATCTATCAGAACATCGACACTTTGACCGACGAGCTTTCGGTTCTTCTGTGCGCTGATCTTCTGCTGCAATAGCATAGCCTCTCGGTAACGCTTGAGCTTGAGCTTTTCAGGTACCTGGCCGGTCATCTCCGCAGCGGGCGTTCCTCGCTCGGGCGAGTATGTGAAGATGCCGACGTTATCGAAGCGTATTTCCTCTATAAAGCGCATAAGCGTCTTGAATTCTTCTTCGGTCTCGCCCGGGAAGCCTACAATAAACGTCGTGCGTAGTGCAATATCCGGCATGGCCTCACGCAACTGAGCTATCAGGCGGCGGTTGCGCTCTACATCGTTCGGACGCTTCATGCGACGCAACATATCGGGGTGGGCGTGCTGAAGCGGCATATCGATATAGTGCGCTACCTGTGGGTGCCGCGCCATTGCTTCGATCATGGCAGTTGTAAGCTGTGTAGGGTAAGCATACATCAGGCGCATCCAGAGTAAGCCGGGTGCGCTCTCGGCAACCGCGTCGAAGAGATGAGCAAGGCCGTCCCGAATACCGATATCGAGCCCATAGTATGTGCTGTCTTGGGCTATAAAGACGATCTCGCGCACGCCCTGCCCCACCAGAGCGGCGACTTCACCAGCGATCTCCTCAACACTCCTTGAGATGTGCTTCCCACGTATGGCCGGGATGATACAGAAGGCGCACTTGTGGTCGCAACCCTCTGATATCTTGACGTATGCGCTGGGACCTTTTGCCTTACGAGTAAACCTCTTCAGTTGTGACGTAAGTTGCACAGGCGCTATAGGAGCCCAGGAGACGGCCCCCAAAGGCGAGTCTATCTGCGCGGACCTGGGACTCTGCGTTGCATGGAGAGCACTATCTTGATGCCCCATCTCTTCAACACCGGGTGCCGCTCGTTGCGCTCTATCCGCTTTAAGGCTCTCGATGAACGGGAGCATCTCTGGCCAGGCACGTGTCGATATGGTACCGTCCACTCCCGGTGCCCAAGTAGGAACCTCGGCGGCATATCTTTCGCTCATGCAACCGGCCGAGATAAGTAGCTGGTCAGGACGCTTCTTCTCTGCAAGGGTGCGCAACTCCCCAACCGACTCGTCTACCGCAGCTTGCAGGAAAGCGCATGTATTGACTATCAGCACATCAGAATCGGCTGCTGTGGCACTCTGTTCGTAACCTGCCTCTGCCAGCAGCGAGCCTATGCCCTCGCTGTCGACGTTGTTCTTTTCGCAACCAAGTGTGACTATGTTAAATTTGGGCATGAATACTCTTTTCTAAAGTTCGTACAACTTGCCGGGTGGGAGATAAGAGGTTCTTGTGGGTAGCGTTCCTCGTGTATCTGTAAGGCAAGACTTCTATCTATAATTCGTATATTGCAGGGCA
Organism: Chloroflexota bacterium; assembly: GCA_030945985.1. Lineage (GTDB taxonomy): Bacteria > Chloroflexota > Chloroflexia > QHBQ01 > JADMIH01 > JADMIH01. Next base: position 5,446 of record JALYYZ010000080.1, on the reverse strand, counting down.
ACCGGTAGATCGTTCTCTTTGCCTTTGAGATGAGCAATTACCCGCTGAAGCTCATCTTTGCTCTTTGCAGTGACGCGGAGGGCATCTCCCTGTATTTGTGCTTGCACTTTAGGGAAGGTAGACTTCAACTCTTTGACGAGGCTCTTTGCAATTTCATCGCTTAGCCCCTTCTGCAACTCGATTACCTGCCTGTAGCGCCCACCTGATGCCGACTCCGCTTTACCAAACTTGAATATTTTGAGTGAGAGGTTGCGCTTGACGGCCTTACTTTGGAGTATGTCCTTGATAGCATCGAGGTGATACTCGCTATCTGTATTGATAGTAATCTTGCTTCCATCGAGCTCCATTTCGGTTTTGCTATCCTTGAGATCGTAGCGAGCATTTATTTCGCGTGAAGACTGGTCTACGACATTTACCAGTTCCTGACGATCAAAGTCGCTAACCACATCGAATGAAAATGTGTCTGACATCTCTTCTCCTAATGATGCTGATCAGACCGCGCAAAGTGGTCTGTAAAACTGAGCCATATGATTACTCACTTTATTACCGTTGCATTGCCCAACCGGTCCCACTCTTTGGTAACTACCTGATTTGCCGCAGTGCCCATAAAGCCCTGGTCAACTCCATTGATAGTCACACGCGTGGAGTCGCCTCTACCTGTAAGGATACGCACCGTGCTCTTGCCTGTGTATTGGCGGGTCGACCCTTTAGCAAGAGTACCCACGTAAACCTGCCTGCCATCCGCCGTGATACGAAGATAGCTATCACGCGTTACGCTCACCTGAGCTATAACACTCGTAGCAAGAGGTGCGGTGACGCTAGGCTGGGGAGAAGAGCTAGTCCCGGGTTGGGTTGGTTGAGGAGCCCCGGGTGCCTGGGGCACCAGTACGGTGGGTGTATTGAACGCCCCCGACGGCGTGCCCACAAGCGTCACAATAGAGGCTGATGTAGGCAGAGTGGTAACAGTGGCTGGTCGCGACTGCGGTGTGAGTATGGGAGCGTTGGCATTCGTACGGCCTGCGTACGCGCTATATATAAAGTAAAAGGCTATTATAAGAGGCAAGGCAAGCAGCGAAACGGCAATATAGGAACTTCCATAGCGTACCCGTGTATCGATAGGCTGTGGGCTGAGAGGCTGGATGCTTATTTTGTCGCTTTTCTGTCGTACCCTCGGTACAATAGCTGTTTCACCGCGCGCTGCGCGTATTCGCGTTCGAGTTGGCTGGCTCTGGTTATCGAACATATCCTGGGCTTCATCGGGGTTTATACCCAGGTAAAGCGCATAGTTGCGTAGGAAGCCGCGCGCATAGACTGCTCCCGGAAGCGCCGCACTGTTGTCGTCTTCCAGGGCACTGATATATTTCTGGCGTATTTTGGTCTCGCGCTCAGCCTGTGCAAGTGAGATACCTCTCTCCTCGCGAGCGTCGCGGAGCATATCGCCAAGTTGAGCCAAAGAATATGCCTCCATGGTAACAAAGTAAAAGGCAGCGGGTAGATGATCGAGGCGCTACATCCAAGCTTTTTACAGGCTCAATCTACGCTCTTGGGCGCGACCCCGGTTGCCCTTATGACCTTTGATTATACATGAGGCCGGTAGAGAGGGGCAAGGCGACCGCCTTGCCCCTCTTCGGGTGTGATAAGTCTTCCGGCTTCTTGCCTATTCGAGGACTTCAAGGTCTACAATAGGTACCCGCAGCTTTTGCCCTCCGGCCATCTGCACATCAGCTACGCCGGTGACAACACCGGATTGGGCAGGCCGAGGCCCCTGGGGCAGGCTCGTAACTTGCGCTGTTTGGCCCAGGTAAGAGGGCGACAGCAGACGCACTTGTGTTCCTACTTCCAGCTTAGGGCCGCTCTCTTCGAGCCAGCGCACGGAAGTGGTGCGAGCCAGAGGAATGATTATCTCCGGGCGTGACAGTCCCCCCCTCAAGCGGGTGGTACCATCTATAGCTATTTCTTGGCCGTCGTAAGCCGCCAGCGTTTCAAAGGTTCGGGCCGACATAGGCACGGGGCCAAACCCTTCAGTGATAATAAGCACGAAGTCGGGAGGCACAGGTGATGCGCCGGCGTTAGGCGGGGGGAAGTCCCAGCCGTTTCCTAAGTTTGCACTTACACCTAGCCTCCATGCATCCTGCCGGCTATACCCCAGGAAGTGAGCAAGCTCTGTGGATCGTATACTTCCTGTGATAATACCCCTGGCTCCCAAGCCTATCATTTTGTGCAAAGCGTCCGCTGTAACGTCGGAGCCGCCGAGTGCAATTGCGTAGGTTACTTTGGCATCGATCACATCGCGTGTAACAGGCTCATCATTACCGGCAACCAGCACCTTGAGCACACCATGTTGCTCGCCCCCTACGCCAAATATGCCTCGTATCAGCGTGGCCGGGGTCTCTATGACGGCTCCATAATATGGTATAAGGTCGGTAACAATCCCCTTCAAGTGGGCCTGTACGGTGACAGGCTCAGACGGCATATTGATGAGACCGATGCCTGTGGCGGGGTCATAGCCCGCGAATGTGCCCGCAACGGGCGAGCGTGACATACGTGAGCCCATACCCCCCTTTTCTGCCAGCACAGTGCCGACGTCTACCGCCTGTCCGGTGGTAACTCTCAAGCGTTTAGTGCCGACCTGCGGCGCGATATCCAGATCGGCAGCAATGTAGACGCTGACGGGCTCCGGAGCAAGCTTGCTCTGCGCCACCGTCTCGGAAGGCTCTACGCGCTGTCCTGCTCGCATCAAGACTTCACCAGGCACGGGGAGACGACGCTCACGGCGCACCAGTATATTAGTTGCGATTGTAGGTTGGGGTATAGGGTAATATTGGCTCATATCCTTCTCTGTGGCTTGGTGCCGGCTCTGGTCCAGGCGCTTTCAGTGATTTATATTCTAGCGCCCGAAGATCAGCACACCGTGAAAACTCGACCTGTTTTGGACCCTCTCGCCATTATGTCCCGTCCGCTGGCGACCCACCCACAGACTGCTCACCTATGGCATCCAGGGCCGTAAGCCAGTTACGTATATTGTTGCGGCTGTTTGACCCTGTCGTGCCGGTTAGAGGCCGTCCACGAGCATCTATAATCAGACCCACCAACCCGCCCTTTACTTCCTGCCCGGCCTGCGTCTTCAAGGGTTTCCCAGGTTCTCCACTGCCAACCGAAAAACCCGGCGAAGGCTTCACCGTCAACGCTGCGCGCTGCCCCGGACGTAGAGGGATCACCTGTATAGCGCCGTAAGGCACCTGTACCGTGTCAGTCACCCCTCCCTGGCGCTCAACTGTGACTGTGACGGCAGTTGTATTGCCGGCTTCGGCGGCTGGAGCTTTCTTTACATCACCCGGCATGCCCTGCACAACTATGGCTGTGCCCAGCCACACCAGGCAGTCGCGATCGAAAATATATGCGGCAGCAGCAGGATGGTGGCGGGCCAGATTGCCAAGCGGAGGTATGAGTAGCGTGGTGTCTATAGCAAGCTCAACCGAACCAAGCTCCTGCGCTGTGGGTTGTAGCGCATCGAGCAGGATAAGGGCAGCTTGCCCTGGCCGTGGGGCATGTGCCAGGAGCCCGCCTGTGCCTACAATAAGGTCGTAGCGTGGATTGCGTCCACCGTGGCTACGCCGTAGCGCCTCCACGGCCTCCTGCAATGCTTCACGGGCCAGTGCATGCTCAATGGCCAGGTCGCGGGCAGTTTGGGGCAAAGCAAACGGTCTGATCACCTTGTTGAGCACCCAGTCTTGCAACTCTTCTTCGTCCATGCTGAAGGGCAGCCATCTCAGGACAGCCTCGGCGCCCCGCTGCGCCAGCAAGTTGCTTAGTCCATAAGCCATGCCTATATCGCCTAGCACCAGCGCCATGTCTCGCTCAGCGTTTGCCAGGAAAAGTGCGGTGGCGGAGGCGCCTACGTCCGCGATCAGCGTTTCACGTCCGTACTGCGTGTAGAGAAAGCGTGCTATAAGGCGCTCGCAGTCAGATGTCGGCACAATCGAGCCTTCCACCCAGCGTGACAGCACAGAGTATCCAGGTATCCGGGGCACGCGCTGCTGTCTGTAGATATCTGCCAGTGCGGCCTCTGCGGGTGCCGTTTGCTCTGACACCAGACCAGGACGTACATTTGCTACGGCATGAACATCGGTGATGGGTGCCAACTCGGCGGCCACACGCTCGAAGGCAGCGCTGTTGCCTGCAAATATCACAGCAGGTGTGCCCTGGGCGGTGTGTCCGGCGCGTGCCGCCCGCTCCGCTCTGCTGCTCTGCTCACGGGCTGAGACGGATACCACCTTCGCAAGCCGCACGAGTGGCGCTATCGGGCCATTATCCACCCCACCAGACATCAGTACCACGTCGGGCGGCAGGGCTAACAACTTGTCCGTTTGGGCCTGCGACCATGCGGTCGCAGCGGAACTCAAAAGAGCTTCATCTTCTGCGGGTAGCTCATTTACGCCTTCGTCAAGGGTTATACGGGACACGATTTGCGTATATGTGCTCTGCGCCGCGCTCATAGCGCTGGCCTGTGAAATATCGCTGCTCACCGCAGCTACAACAAGGCGCAACGGCGGCGCTGCGCTCGATGTAGCAATGAAAAGATCAAGGCCACTATGGTCATGACGTTGCGGCATATAGAGGCGCGTGCCCTCGGTGAGCTTGCGCCCTGTGATTTGTTCCAGGTCGGCAATGGCGTTGTACACACCCGATGTGACATCATTGTAGGGGGCTTCGGTGGTGCTGGATACCACAGAGCGCGCGATAAATCTATACTCGTCGCCTACGATGTCGAACAGGACGGCACGTGTTTGTAGCGAACCTATATCGACGGCGAGTACTGCGCCCACCGTGGAAGGCATTGTTGGGTTGTCCTGTGTCTGATCCGGTGTCTGATCCATAGTAGAAGTTACCGCTTACCTCTCCTTCTGAGATCCCTATGCTGTCGATTCTATTCTAGTACCTCACCAGCCAGTGATTGACCGGTTTGTTTCATTATTTCTCACATGGTGAGAAATAATGAAACCATTAATACTTTCCTGGTAAGTTACTAGCTTACTACGAGGTCGATTAGAAATTTAAGGCGCTCTATCAGAGCGGCATAGAACGTGGTCGCTAGTGAGCCAAGTATAGCGCCGAATGTGACTATCAACACCCATCTGCCGCCAACCGAAAGGGCCTTGATAGGTTGCGGGCGCTTGCCACCTGGCCGCGTGATGAAAGCAAAGTAGGCAAGAGCGCAAATCACTCCCACTAAGAGAACCAGGTTCCCTATCAGGGCAATTGGGTCGTTGAAATTGAGTAGACGAGCAGTATCGAGTGATTGTGGCACAATTGTGCCCGCCAGTGCTCCGCCTATGGCAAGGGACGCACCTACCGCTACCACCAGATTCAACCCAAAGGTAGAAGGCCATGCCCCAGGTAAAGCAATACGCACCAGCAGCAACAATCCCAGGACCACAGGTACCAC
>JALYYZ010000300.1 GCA_030945985.1 Chloroflexota bacterium | reverse complement strand
CGCATGTACCAGCTCGTCAAGCGAAGCGCCGCCCGAGGAGCCGTGCTCCCCACCCGGTGGGACTGAGTCCTCTATCGGTCGCTGCTGATCAGACATATTGCTCGTCCCCTCCGTGGCGCCGCCGGGTACATTGTCGTCCGGCCTTGTCCGTCATGACACGCTTCCACGGTTGCACAAAGGCAGGCCGAGGCTCCATAACGCCGCTGGGTGATGAGAGTATAGAACAAGCGCAAGGCGGGCGTCAACAGGTGCGAGCGCCGAGGGGGCGACATACCGAAGCTGTCGGTGCCCATTGACAGTCCCTACAGGATAGTGCTAGACTGATTGCAATGTACATCTTTATGTACACTTGGGACCGACGGTGAAAAGCTCAAGGTGCAAAATGGTCGGAGGATAAACGATGGCAGACACATTACCAATTGTTGAGGCGCGTAACAGCCTGACTTCTCTGCCTGAGAAGTTTGCGGCGAACCCCGGCATGGATGCGCTGGTTGTTACCCGGCGCGGGCGGCCAGTGCTTGCCATTTTGCCGTGGGAGTTGTACGACTCGCTCCTGGAGACGATGCGTATTATGGCCGATCCGCAGTTGATGGTCGACCTGCGCGAGGGCATAGCCTCGATAAGGGCAGGCGAGACCTTTGACTGGGAAAGCGTCAAGGCGGAGATCGGCTGCTGATGCCGCCACCCAGGCCGCCTGGTTCCAAAGAGCCGCACGGCGCGGCAGGTTCTCAGCAGACCGTTGCGAGCGAGGCGAGCGGCAAGGGAGGGAGAGGCATACAGGCGGCTGATGCGGCGCAGAGTGGTGTTGCAAATCAATCGTCCACCGCGCAGGAATGGACGATTCGCCTCTCCCCTATTGCCAGACTCATGTTGCTCAAACTGAAGGATCGCCGAGTTCAACATGGCATAGCCGACGTCATTGATCGCCTCAAACATGAGCCCGAAAAGCAGGGTAAGCCCCTGGTGGGTGAACTGCTCGGATACCGTAGCGTTCGCGCCGTAGGCCAGCGCTACCGAGTGATCTACACCCTCGAAGACGCCGTAGTAGCGGTGCTCGTGGTTGTTATCGGCATTCGTCGAGAAGGCAGTAAAGACGACGTTTACTCCCTGGCAAAGAAGCTGCTCCGCAGGGGACTCCTCACAGCTTCCACAGACGACGATGCCTTCTCGGAGGTCGTCCCGGGTGATGACCTATAGCTACGGCTTTTCGGTCCTTGACCATCAGGTCAGCTACTCGCAGCTCGTGTACTAGTCCCTCATGTGCCAGGTAAATGGAAGTCCCCGTCCAAAGAGCTATTAATGCGTCTTCCTGACCATCTTTGGAGCGAGCACTGGTTTCCAAAACAAGCAAATCAAGCCCCTGTAGGTTTTGATTTGTTTGTTTCTCTTTCAAAAGCCAGCGCGTAATCTAACGCCTGCGCCTCCGACAGGCCCTGTCCTGCCTCCCAGGCGGCCTTAAATACAGCCGGATCGAGCCTCTTGCGGGCCTCCTCAAGGCAGGCATCCCGCCCTGCCCGGTCTACGCGTTCCATCACCAGACCCAGAGAATTGAGCAGAGTATCGGAGGCACCGAAGAGCGTGGCGGCACGTTCCGAGGCATCAGTCTGGACTGCGGCCTCGCCCAGCGCGGCCAGACAATAGGCTGCACCACTCACCGACCCAATTTCATGGAAGTGCTGCAGGCTCTCTCTAAGTTGGGCCTCTGCATCATCAGGGTTAGCCATCGCAAGCGCAACCCTGCCCACGTTCTGCAAGGTCACCGCGATGTACCAGTTGTTCCCCGTCTCTCGCGCGACCCGCAAACTCGCTTCGTAAAGCGTTCGTGCTCGCGCGAAGTCCCCCAGGCCGCGTGCGATCTCTCCCAGGTAGTTGGTGATTTGCGCTTCCGATGCTGCGTCGCCCGTTTCCTGAGCTAATTGCAAACCTTCACTATAAGATAGCTCTGCCCTTGCAAGGTCCCCGCCCTCCCCGGCCACCACTCCAAGCTGGACGAGCGCGCCCACCATCAAGGATGCATTGAGCAGGCCGCGGGCGATTTCCAGGTTTTCCTCCGCTAACACCTGCGCCTGCGCTAGATTGCCTTCACCTATAGCTAGCGTACAGGCTGCCCGCAGTACCTTGCTGCGCACAGCGGGTGAAACATGCTGCCTCTGCTTCAGTACGAGGTAGAGCCATCTGCCGGCTTCTGATTGGGCACGTCTGAGCCAGAAGTTGCCCATTGCCCCAGCGAGGCGTGCAGCCATCTCCGGCCCCTCGTGCTCCAACAGCCAGCCTAAAGCAGCCTTGATGTTATCGTGGTCACGCTCCAGTCGCCTAAACCATACCCGCTGCTCGTCACCTGCTGTGCCCGACTCGGAGGCTTCCACGAGAGCAAGGAAATACTCCGCGTGCCATCGCCGCACCGCCGCAGCTTCCTGCTCCCCTCGCGCCTCCAATTGCGATACGGCATACTCGCGTATCGTCTCCAGGAGATGAAAGCGAGGCTCATCATCCCAACCCTCGTCTTGCTCCCGTTTCAGCAGGCTCTTGTCGAGCAGCGAGGAGACGCCCTCGAGAGGATCGAGACCCAGGTCGCTGAACGCGTTACACACCGCTTCTACCGCCGGGAGCGTGCAGCCACCCACAAAAGCGCCGAGCCGCGCAAAGAGGGTCTGCTCCTCTTTGCTCAAAAGGTTATAACTCCACCCAATGGCGGCCTGTAGTGTCCTGTGCCGTTCAGGTAAGTCGCGCTCGCCCTCGCCAAGCAGCCTGAACGCCGCATGCCCCTGCGCCCCCTCCAGCTTTGCCAGCAGCGTTCTGGGCGAGAAGAGCTTGACCCGTGCGGCCACCAGTTCGATAGCCAGCGGCAGACCGTCCATCCGAGCGCATATGGTGGCTATCTCGCGGGCATTGATCCCTGTGAGGCCGAACG
>JALYYZ010000288.1 GCA_030945985.1 Chloroflexota bacterium | reverse complement strand
TAGGTCCTGTTTTCAAACCGCAGTTCAGTCATTTGCAGGGGGCTGATCAACGCAGACCACAAGCGTAACGTGAGGCCTAAAAAGAGCATCTACAGTCCGAGGTTTCGGCTTTGAAAACAGGACCTAGATCGCTACGTCAATAGGGTTGAGTAGTACATAGGATAGGGGAGGGGAGGCCATGAGCGAGTCGCGTCCCGTAGTGACACCGACGGGCGCTCGCAGTTAGGCGAGCTGTGCAGCCGGGTGCCGCGGCTAGATAACCGCTTTCTCGACGCCTGCTGCGGCCATGGCTATGTGCTGGAGCAGCTGAACGGGGACGATGTGGCGGGCCGGGTCTGGGCCAGGGCAGGGAGCAGACCTGATCCAGGCTCGTGGCCTCGTGGCCTCACAGCGAGTTCAGACCAGAGTTTGGTCTATATTGGTCAATAAAGTATATGAAGGAGAAGAATATGATTCATAGCGAACCTAAGGCAGAAGTCATGGTAGTTTACCCGTACCCACAGGCCGAGCCCCCAATCAGAAGCACCAGCGCGCTCGAGTGGAGTGAAGTTGTTAGATTGCTTACCAATCCTGCGGGCACAAGCTGGCTCTCGACCGTTAGCGGCGAGGGCCAGGTCCACACTACTCCTGTCGGCGCATTCTTCGTCTCGGGGACGTATTACTTCAGCATGGGCCAGGGCACTCGCAAGCGCGCCAACCTGGAGCAAAACCAGAGTTGCACTATCTCTATCCACGCCGGTAGCTACGACATAGTCGCCGAAGGAACTGCCTCCATGACCCGCGATAACGGGACAATTGAGCAGCTAGCCGCTTTCTGCCGGTCGGTAGGCTGGCCTGTCGAAGCCAGCGAGGCCAGTGGTGGCACCCTCGACGCACCCTATCATGCCCCAACCACCGGCCCCGCGCCCTATGACGTATTCGAAATGACCTTGCGAAAGGTCTTCGTCCTTGGCATCACCGATGAGGGCATCAGCCACTGCACCCGCTATATCTTCTAATTTGTTAGCTGTTTGTTCGATCTAGCACATCACCCCAATCCCATTACTCTAGTGTGGGAAGAGAAAAGGAGAATAGGAGAAGCCGATGAATGAAATACCAGTGAGTATGCTTACAGAGTCGATTATCACCCTGCTGACCGAGGCATACCCAGGTCCACCCGACCATACCGCCACGTGGTTCATAGACAACGATCCTGACTCTGGTATCCTCGGGATCTTGCGCGATGTAACGGCAGCGGAAGCCTCCCTTTCAGTGGACGGCACAGGCAGCCATGGCACCACGATCGCCTCTCACGTTGAGCATCTGCACTGGAGCCTGGCAAACATGAACAGGGCGATGAGAGGCGGAGAGTTCGGAAAGTGGAGTGAGAGCTGGGACCTGAAGGAAGCAAACGCCGCTGAGTGGGACCGCCTGCGCACTGAGTTACGAAAGGAGTTCGAGCTTCTTTGTGTGGGGCTGCGTAACCAAACAGAAATCGACCCGCACTACCTGACCGGCGGACTTGCCCTGGCTGCGCACGCCGCTTACCACCTGGGCAATATAAGGCAGATGAAGGAACGTGTTCAGGAGTAAGCACCACAGGTAGGCACGGGCAGGCAAAGCTACGCACAGGGAACAGCGAAGGCGTATCTACCCGGGCCGACTACCCCTGGTAGTCCAGCAACAACATCTCTCGATCAAAGTAAGAAGCAAGGAGTAAGGAGTAAGGAGGACCCATATGGCGTCTAACACACCCGAACGGAAAGAGCAAACTCTGGCCGAAAATAGCCCGGTCACACCGGTGATAGAGTGGCTGCTTGACTCTGGCTCTGACCCCTCGATCCGCTGGCAGGTGATGCGAGACATCATCGGTGCGCCCCCAGAGGAGGTAGCAGCCGAGCGGGCGCGCGTGGCCACCGAGGGCTGGGGTGCGCAGTTGCTCAGTATGCAAGGCGCGGATGGCTCGTGGGGCGGCACGGCGTTTAACCAGGGGTGGGACTCTACTATGCACGTCTTGACCTTGCTGCGGGAATTGGGTCTCGATCGGACGAGCGAGCAGGTACATCATGCGGTGGGCCTGGTGCGCGACCACGTGAGATGGATGGGCTGGGACTGGGATGGCACCTGGCGGGGCGAGGGCTTTGTCGGCAACCCCTTCTTCGCGGGCGAGGTGGAGCCGTGCATCAACGGGCAGGTGGCGGCGAGCGGTGCCTACTTCGGCCTCATCCCGGACATCCAGCGGATTATCGACCTCTTGCTGAACGAGCAACTGCCCGATGGAGGCTGGAACTGCGAAGCGGAGCGCGGCTCCACTCGGTCATCGTTCAATACAACGATCTGCGTGCTGGAAGCCCTGCTCGAGTACGAACTGGCAGACGCGAGTCATGGCGGGAGGGCAGAGAGCAGCGGGAATCGGGAGAGCGAGAGGGGCGCCGAGGCGATCACTATGGTGAGGGAGGCTCGCATGCGCGGGCAGGAGTACCTCATCGAGCGGCGCCTCTTGCGCAGGTTGTCGAGCGGCGAGGTCATCGACCCCGCCTTTACGCGCTTCTCCTTCCCGACATGGTGGCACTACGACGTGCTGCGGGGGCTAGAGTACCTGCGCAGGGCAGGTGTCACACCGGACGAGCGCGTGGCGTCGCTCTGCTGCGAAGCGATCGAGTTGGTCAAGTCCAAGCGCGACAGAGACGGCAGGTGGCCGCTCGAGAACCAGCACCCAGGCACGATGCCGCTCGAGTTGGACAGGGGCGAGGGCATGCCGAGCCGATGGAACACACTGCGCGCCTTACGGGTGTTGGACTGGTTTTCAGCACGAGGCTAGCGCAGATCCCGCAGATACGCCACCCCGTAAATGCGCATAGTTCCCCTAGAACCTGAAAGAAGCAACACGCATGCTTGGGACCACAAAGCTGGACCTGTTCGCTGGAATACCCGTTACTGACTATGCCATGGCACTGGAATGGTACCAATACCTGCGGGGCGAGTCGCCCGCGTTTTTTCCGCATAGCACAAAGGCTGTGTGGGAGCTTGCGGAGCACCAGTGCCTGTACATCGTACAGCAGCCTCACCATGCCGGCCACGCAGTGCATACACTCTTCGCCGATGACCTCGATGTGCTCGTCGCGCAGATAGCCGATCGGGGTCTCGAACCCTCTAAGTGGGAGACCTACTCCGACGGAGTGCGCAAGATCACATACCGCGATCCTACTGGCAACGAGATCAGCTTTTGCGGCGCTCCGGCTCCGCACGCTGCACTGTAAGCGGCTTGCGGCCAGATCGTGGGAAAGCAGAGCTTTCCCGAAATGTGGGAGTGTGGGACCGGGTGCGCCGGGTGCGCTAAGTGCGGACGCACCCTTTATTGCGGCTTACTCGACCCGCTTATAGGTTGAGTCAAGATCCTTCTCCCAGGAAGAACCGTCTTTCGAAAGCTCTCCCTTAGTGATTATAGTGTTGCCGCCTTCTTCAATGATACCTTGGTAGCGTTGGGAGAAACCTGGCGCCGCTCTCCACCATTTCCAGATGTTGTTATGCAGAGTAACGTCATACTTTCTTGAAACGCCACGCTCATCAAAGGTGAGCATGTAGTATTTCGCTTGGGCACCGCCTTCAGCAGAGCCACTGGCGTCACTGCCAAAAACGGCGACGGTGCCCGGAACGCGGGGATCGTCAATATGCGAGCGCATCAGCAAGAATGCGCCGTTCTCCAGCCACTCGAACGAGGTATGGCCGTGTAGAACAGCATCCGCGAGGAGGCCGTGTGTTCCACTCGTGTTCCAGTTTCCAACCAGTACGCTAAAGGGTTCAAGTGCCGGGTTCTGTTGGTCTGGTTGGTCTGATGCTGATGCTTCTTGCCGTGGCCGTGAATGTTGGTTCATAATCTCTCCTTGTTTTAGTCCGTTTAGCCTTTGCCCTTTGCCATCTGTTTTCTTCAACTTTCGTGCCTGTCCGCCACCGATCACGATCACGTCGAGTTCGCGTCACGATGGGTCAATTGCAGACGAGAAAGACTCCAAAGACATCGATGGGGTAAATATACGCAGAGAGCACTAAGTCTTACTTTGCCAGAAAACAATTGTACCGCCGAGCCAACCCGCGTGCAACGTGTCCTACTGATTGGCGACGGACTCTACGTTTTGCCTGTGTTGTGGGCGATAAGCGAGGCGTTACGCGGGGTTGCCATAATTGGCAGTGTCAGCACTCCGATTACGGAAATCCTGTGCCATAGATGGCACGGTCCTGTAGCCGGCACACGCAGGACGACGACAGTTCCCCAATAGAATGCCCAAACACTACACCCCTGAGATGGCCAAACTAGGTCCAGAGGAGTATTGATATGTATCAATATAGTGCTATAATAGGGTTATGCTCCGGGGTGGTGATAAGCAGGCCAAGAGAAAAGACTAATACTCGAAGAGACATTATCTCTCCTAAGAATTCTCCGGCCGGTATTCGCAAATCTGCCATGAAGAAAAAGGATATAGAAAAGTAGAAGAACAAAAGGATAGGAGACCACAATGAAAAAGATGAACACAATTCCACAGGACGCCGCCCTTATAATCGTAGATGTTCAGAAGGGCTTTGACGAACCATCCTGGGGGCAGCGGAATAACCCGCATGCGGAGGAGAACATTGCAAAATTACTTGATAGATGGCGTCGCACAGGTAGGCCTATCTATCATATTCAGCACCAGTCTCAGGACCCTAACTCTGTCTTCCGCCCCAACTACGTCGGTAGCGAAATCAAAGAGATTGTTAGCCCTGCCAATGGTGAGCCTCTCATCCAGAAGAACGTAAATAGCGCCTTCATTGGGACCGAGCTTGAGGCCAGCCTTCGATCGGCAAACCAGTCTACGGTGATCATCACCGGGTTCATCACGGACCACTGTGTGTCAACCACCGCGCGCATGGCCGCCAACCTAGGCTTCAAGACCATCGTCGTGTCAGACGGAACAGCCACATTCGAGCGGACCAGCTACACCGGGCGGCACCTCACCGCAGAGGAGATACACGAGGTGACACTGGCGAGCCTGAACGGGGAATTCGCCACAATCGTGGATACAGCCTCGCTATTGGAAGCGCTCATGTCGCACTCGGCCACTGGTTAATGTACATGGCAAGCTTCGCACATCAGGTGTAGGCCACAGTTCTAGGTCCTGTTTGAAACCGGGGATTTACGCGCGAATCCTGGTGAGCCGCCAAACGTAAAGGCGACACCTTGAAAACAGAACCTAGTAAAGGCACCTGTCAAACAGGCAGTCCAGATCGAACCTCAGCTCCACGTCGCCTCCCAGTAAAGTCCAAGCACGATAATTAAAGGGGTTTCAGAATGATCAAGGTTAATATTCTCTATCCCAACAAAGCGGGCGGTCGCTTTGACCATAATTACTACATCCATACCCATATGCCTACGGCTATCAAGAAGCTAGGCCCTGCGCTTAAAGGGGTATCGGTGGAACGCGGTATAAGCGGGGTAACACCCGGTAGCGAGCCGACTTATATCGCAGGGTGCCAGTATACCTTCGATACTATTGAAGCATTTCTCGAGGCATTTATGCCACATGCTACGGAACTACAGGGCGACATAGCGAACTATACGAATATCGATCCCATCATACAATTTAGCGAAATAGGGATCTCTCAACAGTCCTCTGAGACCGCTTCAATGCACGAGCTGCGCAACCAGAGAACGTGACGGAATAGCGCTCCAGGCTCCCATTCCCCTACAGCCTGAAGAGCCGCATGGCAGGACACAGGAGCTAGTATGAAAAGCGTTGAGTATCATCTGGTAGATGTCTTCACCGACCGCGCATTCGGGGGCAATCCTCTCGCAGTCTTTATCGACGCCCGCGGCCTCTCCGCAGCGCTGATGCAGTCGCTCGCCAAAGAAATGAACCTCTCAGAGTGCACCTTTGTGCTGCCGGCCGAAGACCCGCGTAACCATTACAGGGTGCGAATCTTCACGCCCGATACCGAGTTACCGATGGCTGGACACCCCATCGTGGGTACATCCTTTGTCCTGGCTCGGGAACAGATGATCGAGTACAGCGGAGACGGCGTAGAGATTACTCTTGAAGAAGGCATTGGGCCTGTTCCTGTCGGAATAACTTTCCAGGCGGGTTTACCTGCCATGATAGAGATGACGCAGCAGCTACCCTCCTTCGCCCGTCCACTCACCGACCGGGCAGCTGTCGCGGCGATGCTGTCGCTTGAGGTCGAGTCACTCGTCCCGAATCTGCCAGTGCAGGTGGTGTCTTGCGGCGTACCTATCTTGCTCGTGCCTTTGCGCGACTTAGAGGCGGCGAGGGCTATAAAGGTTCGGCAGGATCTCCTTGAGCAGATGCTCAGCACTCTGGGCACTCATGAGGTATTCGTCTTTACGCAGGAGGTAGAGCGCAGCAGCTCGACTATTCACAGCCGAATGTTTGCACCCGGTCTGGGCATAGCGGAAGACCCGGCGACGGGTGCGGCAAGCGGGCCCGTGGGCTGCTATCTGGTCCATCATGGCATCATAGGTGCAGGACCCACCACGCACATTATCAGCGAGCAAGGAATAGAAATGGGCCGACCCAGCTCTATACATGTAACCATAGAGCGTGATGGTGGGGAAATTACCCGTGTGGGAGTTGGCGGGCAGCGCGTTTACATGGGCAAAGGAACTATCGAGCTGGATATAGTATGAGATTAGATCGTCCAGTCTCAGGGTGGGAGGGAAACCATACCACTCTGACGACTGGCTTATAGACGAAAAGGAGCCAATATTATGAGCCAAGCAGCTACTAGCTTCATACGTATCACCCACATCGGGGGGCCAACAGTGCTCATCGAGATCGGGCAGATGCGCATCCTGACCGATCCTACATTCGATCCGGCAGGAACTCGCTATGTCGCGGGACCCAAAGAGCTGATCAAGACCACGAACCCGGCGCTCCAGGCCTCATCCCTTGGGACCGTGGACGTTGTGCTACTCAGCCACGACCATCACGCCGACAACCTCGACCATGCAGGTCGCGCATACCTGCTGAACGCCAGACACGTTCTGACCACGCCAGCGGGTGCGAACCGCCTGGCTTCGGCTGTTCCTGGTGTCCTAGGCGTACAGACCTGGGAGAGAGTTGATCTGGAGGGCGTCGATGGATTTCGTCTAAGTGTGACCGCCATGCCTGCGCGTCATGGCCCGGAGGCCATCAAGGCGTCAGTTGGCGAAGTTACGGGCTGGATGCTTGAGTGGGACGGTCAGCCGCGGGGCGCACTCTATATCTCAGGAGACACGGTGCTCTTCGAGGAGTTGGAAGAGATCGCCAGGCGCTACAACGTGGGAACCGCCCTCCTCCACTTTGGCGCTGCCCAGGTTGATGTATATGGCCCTGTTTATCTTACTTTTACGGGAGCTCAAGGCGCGGCTTTTGCAGGAATGCTTGGAGATGCTACCATTGTTCCGATCCACTATGAAGGTTGGGCACACTTCAGCGAGGGTCGCGCTGAGATCGAACAAGCGTTCGAGGCAGCCGGATTAGAGGAGCATTTACGCTTCCTCCCCCTCGGCACACCTACCCCACTCGTGCTGTAGCAGACCGAAAGGAGAATCCGAGGAGAAAGCTTCATGCTTCATACATATCTAACCACATTATGGCACTTGCGCTACCCTGTCATTGGTGCGCCCATGGCGTACGTCGGGCGAGGTGGGCTGGCACGAGCGGTATCAGAGGCCGGAGGGCTCGGCATGATCGGCATTGGTAGCACAGAGTCGGTCGAGTTTCTCATACGGGAAGCCGGCATTGCTCGAGGTGCTGATCAGGCCCGGTTTGGAATAGGCATGCATATGTGGGCCGTTGAAAAGCGTCCCGACCTTCTTGATGCGGCGATAGATTCACACCCCTTTCTTA
>JALYYZ010000274.1 GCA_030945985.1 Chloroflexota bacterium | reverse complement strand
TCGCCAGTGTCACAGGTGTATCGATGTCGTAGAAGGCCGTGGCTCCATATGCAGTGCGCGTCACCCACTCGCCCACTGCCACACCTTCGGGAACATAGGAGCCTACTATCACAAGGTCGGCCTCACTTATGGCTGTTGTAAAGCGAGCCATCAGGTCGTCCAGGCCGGTATATAACTTTGTGGAACAATATGGCGAGCCATGCAGGTCACGGTTGCGGGCGTACCAGGGTACATCACGCTCCAGGAAGAGGATAGAGTGACCTCGGCCGGCAAGCTCTTTTACCAGGCCCCTGTAGGTAGTGGCATGCCCATTCCCCCAGGACGATGTGATAGAGAGACCCAGTATGACAATGTTCAGGCTAACGACTGGGTCAGGAGCTAACATATGGCCTCCTGCGCCAGACCTGTTGCCTGCACCGAGCGTAAATTGATGAGCAGGCCCTCTAATTGAGCCGCGCGGTGAGCATAGGTATGTTCCGCGTGTACACGCTTGTAAGCGGCATCGCCAATAGCACGGGCGCGTTCTGGTGTCAGCGCCGCAAGGTGCTCGGCCACTTCAGCACCATTGTGGGCCACCAGTATTTCTCGGCCGGGCTCCAGGAACTGCTCGATACCTTCCCAGTAGTCTGTTATAAGGCAAGCGGCGGCCCCAGCGGCTTCGAAGACCCTGGTAGCCGGCGAAAAGCCGTAGCTGGCCATGCTCTCGCGGCTGATGTTCAGCACGGCCCTGGGCGTGCAGTTGAAGGCGTTGTGGTCGCGGGTGTAAACATGTCCAACATAATTCACGTTAGGAGGCATAGGCTTGCCCTGCCAGCCGCTACCTCCAAGCAAGAATTTCAAGTCCGGCAGGCGGGTCGCTGCACTTAGGAAGAAACGCTCCACGCGCGCCTCGCGGTCCGGCAGTCGGTTCCCCAGGAAGCCCAGATCGGCATTGAAGCGCGGATCGGGAGGCACAGGGTGGTGCGTGGATGGGTCAAGCGCATTATATATTGGCACGCAGTCGCGTGCGCCAAGCGCCTTATAGGCCGAAATCACAGGCTCACCACCACCGAAAGTGAAGATCAAGTCGTATCGCGGCACGAGCGTACGGAAAGGGTCGTCCGGGTCGGCATGCACCCGCTCGAGGGTAGCAGGGGCGTCCACATCGCAAAAGAGAACAAGAGTGCCGAGCCTCTGCAATCTGAGCACCTCGCGCTCCAGGTACTCATCGAATACGCCTACGCCGCTCGTCTTGACCACCACATCCGAGTCACGAGCGCTGTCCAGGGCCGCAGATACACCTTCTTCTCCTTCGCCCGAGTAGACCACTACTGTGGCCCAGGAGGGATCGTCCATATCGCGGTGCTGCTGGCGCTCGTATGCGTCGGGCTCGTAAAAGGTAATGTGGTGACCACGCTCGTGCAGAGCCTTGATTAGCCCACGGTAGTAGGTTGCCGCGCCATTCCAGTAGGCCGACACCAGACTGGAGCCGAAAAAGGCTATCCTCAATCCATTCTTCATAAAGTTACTGCCTCTTGCTCTCTGGTGCCCGTTAGCTCAGAATATATAGCCAAGAGCTCGTCGACACGGTGGGCACATGTATGCCGTGCCAAAATAGTATTCAGACCCTGTTCAGCCAAAGACCGGGCAAAGGCCTCATCAGATAGCAGCGTACGCAAATGTTTCTCCATCTCAGCACCGCTCTGTGCCGTCAGGTAATCTTCGCCTCGGGTGAAAAGCCCCTCCGAGTCGTCCCAGGGAGCAGACACCAACGGTATGCCGCAGGCAAGCGCCTCAAAGGGGCGGATCGTGGGAATACCAGGCAGAGCCTGCACGTATGGACGCCTGGGCACATGCACGGTGACGCGGTAAGCGGCAAAGACCTCAGGCACACGAAAGTTGGGCAACCACCCGCCGTACTCTATACCGGCGGAGCGGAGAGACCTCTTAGCGTGATCTGGATATCGCACCCCGTAGACACACGCCTTGAGCCCAAGCGCTTTGACGGGCTCCAGCAAGAACTCGTGCAACTCAGCGGTACGTTCTTCATCACCCCAGTTGCCGATCCATACCAGGTCGCCCTCTTTCGGCACGCCGGCTATGGGATGGAAGATGCGTGTGTCGGCGGCCTCGTGCCACGTCCAGGCGTGGCGTGCCCAGCCCTCTCGCAGGTAAAGGTCGCGTATGACGCTGCCAAAGGCGAGCACTCCATCGTAGTGCCGCAAGTCGTACCCTGACATAGCCTCGCGCTCGGTAACTGAGCGGTGGTGGGTGTCATGGAAGAGTAGCAGGTAGTCCCCATCATGGGTCGCCCGGTGCTCGCCCAGGCGCTTTACCAGGTCGTGATCATTCCACTCATGAACGAGAACAAGGTTAGCCTCTTCCAGCACCCGGTCAAGGTCAAGGGTATGCACGTTATAGCGTATGCTCTTGAGCCCAGGATATGCCCTGTGAAAGCCCTCTATCGCCCCCTGACCATGCTCTGAGAGAAGGTTTTGCAAACTCCAGCTATCCTCAGGCTCATACACATGCACGCTATGCCCGCGAGCCTGCAATTCGGATACAACCCCTCTAAGGAAGTGGGCGTTGCCGTGGTTCCAGTCGGAGAGGAGGGAGTGATAGAACATTACGATGCGCACGAATGGACCCTCCTCGTTTCTCCGGCGCGCATCTCACCGGCTCCACGGAGATCATTATAGACCTTCAAATAGCGCTGAGCCGTTCGTTCCGGCGTATAGAGCGCCGCTCGTCGCTGAGCCCGGCGGGAATACTCTTCACGCTTGAGAGGATCGCTGATGAACTCCTCCAACGTCGATTGGAGAGCAGATGAGTCGTCAGGGCCGACGTACAATGCGGTGTCGCCCCATACCTCACGGAGGCTGGGTATGTCACCGAGAACCAGGGCACAGCCGGCAAGAGCCGCCTCCAGCGCCGAGAGGCCAAATGGCTCATAGCGGGCGGGCAGAGCATAAATAGATGCACGCTCCAGCCAACCGGCAAGCTGGGCCTCATGCAGGTATCCAAGCGTTTGAACGCCTCTCATGCGTGCATGATTACCTGGACCGCTATCAGGACCGCTATCAGTACCGTTATCAAAGCTTGGGTGCCTCTCCTCGCCGGCCACATAGACGGGCCAGGAGAGTGTAGATGCCACATCGCTGAGTGTACGCACGTTCTTGGCTTCATCCCACAGCCGTCCGGCGGACAATACGAAGGGCTCCTTGATGCCAGGAGTGAAAGCCTCAGCAGCACGCCCATTGTAGATCACACGTGAGCGCTTGAAAGGGCCATAGTGGGCCGCTAAAGAATTGAGCATGGCGCGAGTGGGAGCTACAACGATATCAGCAGCCTGTAGGCCGCTTGCCACTTCCTCCTTGTAGCGCGTCCAGTCAGCGGGCGCCGTTTCGCCTCTAACTGCCTCCCACCATGAGAGCACGCAGGAATGGCCCACAACCAGCAGTGGCGACTTCCAGGGCAGTGCGCCATGCACGTAGCCGTTAAGGTGTACGATGTCAGGTGAGAGGGTCTCTTCAAGCTCAAGCAGCCATTGGCCTGCCTGGCGTAGATCGTCCCACGGCTGCTCCATCCACTCCAGCTTGAATAGGCTCTCGAATATCCGCAGAGAAGGGATCTGCTCAGCAGCAACTCGCTGCTGCAGACTGAGAGGTGCGCCCATAGTGGCGAGCGCCACCTCGACGCCATGCTCGTGGAGCGACCCGGCAAGTTGCAGCGCGTAGTGCCACACGCCGCCCACTGTATCGGTGGTCATCAGCACCTTATTCACTACGGGGGAATTCACTACGGGGGGACTCACTATGGGCATCTGCCGTACACCATGTCGAGAGCTGTTGCCACGCTTACCAGGTGCTCAACCTCAGAGTTGTACCTCTCCCCTTGCGAGAGGCGGCGAGCCCAATCGACGGCTGCCTTTCCTCCCCACTCTTCTGGAGGCCCGGCGAGTAGTTCGCGCGACGTGCCACGGTAGCGTTCGGCGGTGAAGTCGTAGAAAGAGCCACCGACGTTGCGCAACGATGCGCCGCCATTTGTGCCATAGAAAGATGCCTCGATAACGGCGTCCCGGCCGGCTTGTAGTTTCCACGAGCATGCTAATTGCACCGTAGTCCCGCTCGCTAAATCGATGCTGCCCACTGCGTAGTCTTCTACCATATCACGCCCGGCTAAAGGCTTCCCATCTGCATAGAGACGGCTCGTAGCAGCCGTAACCTCAGGAAAGCCCAAAGCCCAGAGTGCCAAATCGACCAGGTGTATGCCCAGGTCTATCACGCAGCCTCCACCCGACAGCTTGGGATCGTAGAACCAGGCTTTATCAGGGCCGTAGGCGTTGTGGAAGACCAGATTGGCGGCATAAACCTCTCCAAGCTCGCCTGTGGTGATAAGATCGCGGATGAGCCCCATCCCTGCTATGAACCTGTAGGAGAGATCCACAGCGAGCAGACGATCAGCCTGGCGTGCGGCATCGACCACCCTGCGTGTCTCTTCAGCGCTACGGGCCAACGGCTTCTGGCAGAAAACAGAGGACCCGTTGCCTAACGCAGTCATTGCTTGTTCAGCATGCAAAGCGCTGGGCGTTGCGATCACTATTCCGTCGAGACCTGCGGCCAGCAGATCTTCAAGGCTATGCATTTGTGCGGCCTCGGGAAAAGCCTCGCACGCCAGGCGAACAAGATCAGGCACCGAGTCGGCCACGGCGGCTACCTGGGCATACCCGCTCGCGGCAATTGCCTCCATGCGATGTTTGCCGATCCAACCTACGCCCAGGAAGCCCAGGCGAGGAAGTGACGGTAGGCCGGCTGGAGTTGCATGCCCGGTCTCGTTTCGCGAAGTATTGGCTTGGGGCTGCCGGCTAGATATGGATAGATTATCAGGCGGTGCTTCAGGCCCCGTCAATCCAGCACCTCAGCAGTTGAGTAAGCGGTAGCGCTGAGTACAGAGGCGCGCGGCTCCAGCACGTTGCTGCTTTTTGCTCTTAGCTCCTTGCGAGACACCCCCAGCCAATTATAAAGATGCTCCACGCCTTGTTGGGGGTCTATCTGGGGCCTCCAACCTGTCGCAGAGCTGAATTTTGTGGTATCCGACACGTAATAGCGCTGGTCGCCGGGACGCCAACCCTCAAAACTCCCATCCGGTTTCTTGCCGTGTATCTCACCTATAAGTTCCAATATTTCCAGCAGGCTCACCGTGTTAGAGGGCCCACCGCCGATATTGAATGCCTGGCCTGGGAGTGTGCCCATATTGTCGTGAGCGAGCATAAAGGCGTTTACCAAATCTTCCACGAATAGTATGTCGCGCACCTGTTTGCCATCGCCGTAAAGCGTGATAGGCTCACCTTTGAGAGCGCGGATCAAGAAGTGGGCTACCCAACCCTGATCTTCGGTACCGAATTGATGAGGGCCGTAGATGCAGCTCATCCTGAAGACAACTGCGTGTACTCCGTATGTGCGGGCGTAATCCAGCACATATTGATCGGCAGCGCCCTTCGAGCAACCATAAGGGCTATGGAAATCGAGTGGGTGATCCTCACCGATGCCACGCTCCTTTATTGCCCTGTCCACAGGCTCGTAGCGTACGTTGCTCTTGTGAAGAGGCACGTCGCCCAGGCCGCCATATACTTTGTTGGTAGAAGTAAAAACGAGTGGTGGTGGGCTACTGAGCCCACGTAGCGCTTCGAGCAGGTTGAGGGTGCCACAAGCGTTGATGAGGAAGTCGTCAACAGGGTCGAGCAGGCTGGTGGTAACGGCCACCTGCGCCGCGAAATGGAACACCCTGGATGCCTGCTGAACAGTATGCCGGAGGAGAGGAGCATCACGTACATCTCCAATCTCCACCTGCACCAGATCACCATACGTTTCGGTCAGCCACCGCAGATTACGATCTACCCCCGGCCGGGCGAGACTATCATAGATAAGCACGCGCTGGCCTGAAGAGAGGAGCCGGCTGGCCACGTTCGTACCGACGAAACCTGCCCCACCTGTAATCAGTACCGGTTTTCCCTCGTGTGAGGGATGCTTGCTTTTGTTCCCATTTCCCATGCCCGGATTCTTCCCTGCCTCTGTGGCATTTTCCAAAAGGTCATGTGCTTTGCTCAGACAGTTAGCCCTCGGGAGGCAAGCTCCGCATAAGCTTGCGGGACGTAATCGACGACGATCTGCTTCTCCAACCAGGCGGCCAGTTCAACAAGACCGTCGTCAAGGCTTACGCGGGGATTATAGCCCAGCATATCTCTGGCCAGTGATATATCGGCGAAGCAGTGGCGTATGTCACCCATCCTGTATTTGCCGGTGATCTCAGGTGCGATGTGCTCTTTGTGAAGCATGGACGACATGCGATCGGCTATCTCGCGTACGGTGTATGGGCGTCCGCTGCCGACGTTGAAAACCTGACCCGCCGCTTCAGGCACTTCGAGCGCAAGTCTGCATGCCTGTGCCACATCGTAGACGCTGACAAAATCGCGCTGCTGAAGACCATCCTCATTAATCATCGGAGGCTGGTTGCTGAGCAGGCGCGAGGCGAAAATAGCCAACACCCCAGTGTATGGGTTGGAGAGAGCCTGGCGGGTGCCAAAGACGTTGAAGAAGCGTAGCGCCACCGTAGGAATGTTATAGGCACGCCCTACTACCAAACACATTCGCTCCTGGTCGTACTTGGATAGGGCGTAGACTGAAGCCAGAGAAGGCTGCTTGATCTCAGGGGTAGGAACGGGCCGCAGCACTTCGCCATGCCTGTTACGTACCTCCCACTGCCGCGCCTTCAACTGGTCGAGGCTCCGCTCGACACCTTCCGAGGGTGTGCCATCAGGTGCGTGGTACAGGCCCTCCCCATAGAGGCTCATGCTGGAAGCAACTATAAGCCGCTCAACCGGCTGCTCGATTAAAGCTTCGAGTAGCACCGCCGTGCCCATGTTGTTCACGTCGGTATACCTGGTTACCTCGTACATGCTCTGGCCCACGCCCACCATCGCAGCGAGGTGGTAGACGAAGTCTATACCTTTGAGAGCACGTTTTACAGCGTCTGGGTCCCTTACGTCGCCTACTACCAGCTCAACTTCACGATTCAAATATTCAGGTTTCTTCTGCTTGGGGCCATGCACTTGCACCGAAAGGTTGTCGAGTGCGCGTACCTGGTACCCGTGCCGCAGCAATTCGTCGGCAAGATGCGAGCCTATGAAGCCGGCACCCCCCGTAATCAGCACATGTTTTGCCATCAAATAAAACGTCCTCCCGGTGGCAATGATCTGGAAGCAGCAACGATTGTTGTAGTAAACAACACGGCGCACCTGCGAATAGAACTTAGCAAGTGACTCGTTAATCTGTCGGACAAGCTCTAGACAAGCTTGTACAAAGAAGCAAGGGTCATGCCATGCAGATATTTCCACCCCTATTTAGAGATCGACACATAAGGGAAGTAACTCCTTGATATGCCTGTAGCTTCCGATTTTACATCACTAGTGCCTCACCAGCTAAACAGTGATTGTTTTGTTTCATTCCATCTCACCATGTGAGATGGAATGAAAAGATAAATACTTCCCTGGTAAGGTACTGGTGGGTGATAAAGCACTGACTGTATAAGCACTATCTCTGCCACTATCTCAGAGGTTCAGGGTTCAAGGCTCAATATGGCGGAGCTTTGTGCAACATAGATGATAACATATCGAGTAAATTGAGGCATAGCTGCTAAAGATCCTACGGTCAGATTGATGGTGCCGGTCTTGCAAGATTACGGTAACGACTGTAATGAATGTATTTAATACTCGTGCAGACGGGAAATTAGCTCTTCCACCACTGTGTGGTAACATGCATGTATAGAGAATAGGAGTGCCTTGTTGCCATTGCCATGTCAGATATAGAGTTTGTGACCACATTATGATCAGCAATCGTTCCAGATTAGCACGTCTTGCATCCTTTGCCTGCATTGCCGGTACTTTGTTGGTGGGGATGCTTGGTCAGAGCAAGACACACATAGCAGCCGCACAGACCCCAGATGCAAATCTCGACCCGGCATTCAGGCAACTCTGGGACTGCACCGACCTGCCCGTGAGTGTTCACAGGGCAGATAGGGCATGGATCTGGGGGCCCCAGGCAATAGCTGCAAAGGAGGAGCCGTATGCTGAGGGTGCCGCAGGGCAACACATGGTGGAGTACTTCGATAAGGGGCGTATGGAGATAGCAGGTCCCACCAGGCAAGGCGAGCCACTTGCGGGTGTTAGCAGCGGGCTGCTCGTTGTGGAGATGATTTCGGGTAGGGTGCGAACAGGGAGAGATCGCTCCGTGCAGAAGGTGCCATCGACTGCACCCCTGGCGGGCGATGATCTTGCCCCTTCGCAAGCGCTCACATACGCATCCCTGGCGCGAGTTGCATCTCTTACAGGAGACAACCCCGCCACTGACCGGACGGGGCAAATGGTCCTGGAGAGCCTGGATGCTGTGGGCAGAGTGACACCAGCGCCGTCCGCGCCACGGGAGGTAAAGTACGCCCACTTTGAGCCCACACTGAAGCACAATATGCCAGGCATATTCTGGGACTATCTCCACAGCAAAGGGCTGATCTATAGCGGCGGCATATACAGTAACGACACGCTCCTCACCGGAGCTTGCGGAGGAAACTGGATCGACACTGTGGGTTTGCCTATTACTGAGCCATACTGGATAACCATCAGCCGGAACGGCACAAAGCGCCATGTGTTGATGCAAGCATACCAGCGACGCATACTGATTTATTGGCAGGAAAAGCCAGCCGGCTATGAGGTAGAGGCTGCAAACACGGGACGTGACTACTTCAACTGGCGCTACGGGCCTGTAGCCAACCCTGAGCAAGGCGCAATCAGCGCCAATCCTATCCTGGTAATTGCTGTCACGCTGTTGCTGGCCGGTGGAGCGGTGACAGCAGCCTTGCTGCCACGCAGCGGGGAAGCGTCCGACATAGTAGATCCAACCCGGAGCAACAACGCTGTATAATAGTGCTCACGAGCCATTTGAGAAGAAAACAGCCCTGCCGCCCTTCTCACAGATGCAGGTGCAGATAAGAGACGCCGTCGGCACGGCAATACCATACCGTGGCGCGAGACCGTGGCGCGAGGTTATGATGGCGACACCTGTTCCACACGTTCCACATACGAGTGCGAGTGCTTACCGGCTCCGCCGGCAAGCCATCAGGTCAGCGTTTAGATCACCTGCGTTGTACAGAGAGGCCATGGCCGATGTCGGGCTTATCTTCGTCTTGAGCCGCATTCTCTTTGCGCTGGCCGCAGGTATAGCAACGCAAATCTTGCCCGAGGCACAGCATGACGCTGTAGTACATTCTCAGGCTCCAGGCTGGATAGATGCCGTTTGGCGGTGGGATTCTGTTCACTACTACCGCATCGCTGCCGAGGGTTACACCGGCAAGAATGCCTTCTTCCCACTCCTGCCTCTGCTCTTGCGCGGCGTCTCTATCGGCCTGACTGGCTCAACCGCGCAGCCACAGCCGGCAATCTATATGGCGCCCGATTATGGCCTCTTATTGGCCGGTATTATTCTGCCGAACATCTTCTTCCTCTTTGCCGCCCTGGTGATCTACAGGTTGGTGAGAAGCGCGGAGAGTCGAGCCGTCGCACGTCGCACCATACTCTATCTATCCTTTGCGCCGCTAGCTGTCTACTTCGCGGTACCATATACCGAGGCACTATTCCTTGCCACAACGGCTGCCTGTTTTCTCATGCTAAGGCAGAAGAGATGGGTGTGGGCTGGGCTGTGTGGCTTTCTCGCCACACTTACGAGACAAGTGGGATTGCTTCTCATTCTGCCCATGTTGTACGAGTTGTGGCTGGCCTTCCGGGTCAAAACGCTTACCCGAAGGGAGATAGCGGCCGGAGCTATGGGCCTGGCTCTACCTTTTGCCGGTATCGGCCTCTTTATGCTTGTGCTCGCGCAAGCCTCCGGTGATCCGCTCGCCTTTCTGCACGCTCAGGACGATTGGCAACGCCGCTTCTCAACTCCGCCTCAGACCATCTGGCAGGGGCTAAGTGACCTCATGCGGCCATACACCGGCGACGCAGAGAAGTATTGGGTAATACTTCTTCATACGTTCCTGACGTTGGGCTCTCTGCTTGTAATCCTCTTTTCCATAAAGCGATGGCGGCCTTCTTACACTCTATATACGGTGGCCTCCCTCGTCCTTATCCTCTCCAGCCACCTGCCTTCACCCCTTGTGTTCAACTCTATGGGGCGCTATACGCTCGTGCTCTTTCCCATCTTTATCAGCATGGCGCAGTGGGGCAGGAGACGCTGGATACACTGGGCCATAATGGTCGTTTCTCTCAGCCTGTTTGTGGTCTGTACGGCCTTATATGTGCGTTGGTACCCCGTAGGATAGAAACAGCGAGGTGGAAGGCATCCAATAGGAGGCATCCATGTGTGGATAGAGTTGTACCGTCTGCACCCCGGTGGTACAATTGGGTGCATCCAATTTTTAGCACATGTGAGCTACTTACTGCCGCTCGCCCGTGGTTAGGAGAAAACTTTGGTCAGAAGAGAAGCCTTCCCTTTTGGTGAGAGCCAGTTGAGCATGGACCTCGGCTTTACGGGCGGCGACAGCACACAACAAGTAGAGCCGGGTGCTGTTGAAAGCAGCCCGCAGGAGCCCGCCTGGCTCATGGAAGCTTCCGAGATAGAGGAAGTGCAAGACGAGCAAATGGCCGATAATGCTATGATAGAACCTGAAGAAGATCTAACTCTCAGGCCCTCCATGAGATATATGCATACGCCCGACCAACAGCTTATAGAGCGCATCCTGGCGGGGCTCAACAAGGAGCAGCTTGAGGCAGTCACAACTGTCGATAAGCCTATGCTTATAGTAGCAGGACCGGGCAGCGGTAAGACGCGTGTGCTCACCCACCGCATTGCTTATCTGATCGAACACGAAGGGGTATGGCCTAGCCGTATCTGCGCGGTGACCTTTACTAACAAAGCCTCCTGGGAGATGAAGCATCGCCTCGAAGGGCTGATAGGCACGCGTACCAAAGAGCTAACGGTGGGCACCTTCCACGCATTGGGAGTGCGCATACTGAGGCAGGACGCCGATGCTATAGGCTACAAGAAAGACTTCGCTATTTATGATGATGACGATCAGATTGGCCTGATAAAACAGGCGATGCGTGATATAGACCTGGACGATAAGCAGTATTCGCCACGCGGCTTTCTATCTCGCATCAGTGCGGCCAAAGCGGTATTGGCACGGCCCGAGCAGGCGAAGAGGCAAGCCGAAAACTACTTCGATGAGCTTGCCTCCCGTGTTTATGGCCGCTATCAAGATATGCTCCTTGCTAACCGGGCAATGGACTTCGATGACCTTATTATGCTCACCATCGAGCTGTTCACCGAGCGCCCGGACATTCTGCGCCGCTACCAGGAGCGATACCTGCATGTGCTGGTCGACGAGTACCAGGACACCAGCCACTCGCAATACATCATGGTCAAGCTGCTGTCGGACATGCATAAGAAGCTATGTGTCGTAGGGGATGAAGATCAATCGGTGTACGGCTGGAGGGCCGCAGACATACGTAACATCCTCAACTTCGAGCGCGACTTTCCTGATGCGAAGGTGATCGTGCTGGGGCAAAACTACCGCTCCACACAGACTATCGTCAAGGTAGCGGACAAGGTCATCCAACAGAACACTCAGCGCAAGCAAGAGAAGAAGCTCTGGACAGAGAACAAGGACGGCGAGCCCGTTACCCTCTTCGAGGCATATGACGAGAGTGAAGAAGCGCAATATGTAGCCCGTGAGGTCAGAAGGCTGGTGGGCAACGGTTATTCATACAAAGATATAGCCGTGACCTACCGTACCAACGCCCAATCACGAGAGATCGAGCAAGGGTGCATGCTTTACAAGATTCCGTACCAGCTTGTGGGCGGCGTGCGCTTCTACTCGCGTAAAGAAGTAAAAGATGTCCTCTCCATATTGAAGGTGGTACATAACCCCGAGAGCAACGTCGATTTCGCGCGCATGGTAAATAACACTCCGCTAGGCAAGGGCATTGGCGCCAAGACGATGCAAGAGCTTGAGGTGTTCGCAAAGAAGCTTGGAGTGCCACTCTTCAGAGCGATGCATGTGGCGGCTCAGCAATCGAAAAGAGGCAGGAGCGAAGAGTTACCCGAAGGAGCGCCCCTGTTCAGTGCAAGCACCACAAGGTTCGGCCCTGTACTCGGCGCTCTGGAGGAGCTTATAGCGTCGCGTGAGGATTTGCCGGTTGTTGGCCTGTTGGACCTGCTTCTTGAGAAGACTCGGTACCAGGAGTTCCTACAGGACGGCTCTCAGGAGGGTGACGAGCGCTGGCAGAACGTGCTGGAGCTTCGCACCGTGGCCGAGAACTACACCGACCTTGCTATGTCGGAGCAGCTGGGCAAGTTCCTGGAAGACGTAGCCTTGATGTCGGACATAGATACTCTGAAGGAGGAGAAAGACGCTGTAACACTCATAACACTCCATGCCGCCAAAGGCTTAGAGTTCCCCGTTGTCTTCATAGTGGGCATGGACGAAGGGATATTGCCGCACAAGAGAGCTGTCGACGCACAGGAGTTAGGACAAGAAAACGAGATGGAAGAAGAGCGGCGGCTGGCTTATGTGGGCATCACACGCGCAAAAGAGCGACTTTACATGGTCTATACCTTCCGCCGTACTCTCTATGGTATGACACAAATGAACGGTCCCTCACGCTTTATCGCTGATGTGCCGCCCGAGCTTGTAGTGGGCCGCGACCCTGGTACCGCTTTCCAACCTGCTCTCTTCGGCAATAAGAAAAGCACGGTGCCCGAGAGCGGCTTCAAAGCAGAGGATATTCTGCGAGGCAACGTCAGCGTTTACGGCAGCAGCCATGCCAGCAAAGGAAAGCTCACTCCGTCGCAAAGGCCACAGTCGCAGCGAGTGGAGAACCGCCGCGAAGAACGCCGAGAGCAACTCAACACGCGCCTGAACATCTCCTCGGCATCAGATCTACAGGCTAGAAAGCTAGGTGGAGGAGCCGCCACGACGGGGGGCTACAAGGTAGGCGACAAAGTGAAACACCCGAGCTTCGGTGATGGCCAGGTATTGGCGGTAAAGGCCAGTGGGCAGGACGAGGAAGTCACAATCATGTTTCGAACCGTAGGCACTAAGCGTCTGCTGGCGAGCATGGCCCGGCTGGAAAAGGCATAAGCTTAGAATCAGTTATAAGCTCCTTGTGAGAAACTGTAGGGTGAGCATCATACAGCACCGATGGGAAGTTGATGCATAAGCATACCACGGGGTACTACCAGCTCTATGAAGCCCACGGATGAACTTAGCGGCCGGCAGTGTCCAAGCGCAGGGGAACCTTTTCGTGTTGGCAGCGTTATAATAGGGCAGACGCATAAATAAATGCGAAAGGAGAATCTTATGCAGAAAAGTATCAAGCCAATAGCGGGCATAGCAGCGCTCACACTAGTCGCAGCCTTCGGCCCAATGTCGGGAGCGGGAGCATCCCAACAGGCATCGCCGCCTACCCAGGCAGGGTGTCAGAGCTTCGCCCAGACAGGCAAGCAGGTTTGCGGCAAGTTTCTTACCTACTGGAATACGCATGGGGGACTCACCCAGCAGGGTCTACCACTAAGTGGAGAGTTCAAGGAAACGTCATCTGTGGACGGCAAAGTCTACACCGTGCAGTACTTTGAGAGGGCAGTATTTGAAGCGCACCCCGAGAAGGCAGCGCCCTATGATGTACTCCTTTCACTCCTGGGCACGATGAGGCTCAAAGAGATGTACCCCGGCGGTGAGCCGGCGCCTCTGACGCTAAACCCGCCGAAAGGTGTGCTCTTCCCCGAGACCGGCAAGATGGTCGATGAGCCGTTCTACGGTTATTGGAAGTCGCATGGCGGTCTGGCACAGCAAGGTTACCCGATTACCAATATGTTCCCTGAGAAGAGCCAGCTAAATGGACAGACCTACCAGGTGCAGTATTTCGAGAGGGCGGTATTTGAGTTGCATCCCGAGAACCCGGCACCCTTCAATGTTCTGCTCTCGCAACTGGGCAGATTCGAGTTCCAAAAGAAGTACCCCAACGGCGAACCGAAGCCGACCGGAGGCAATGCCCCTCTCACAGCGGGTATATGGGGTGGTCAGCATGCCGTCTTGCGCGTTACAGACACGGGAGCTACTATCGAGTTCGACTGCGCGCACGGCACTATCACCCAGCCCCTGGTAGTGAGTGCTGATGGTCAGATCGACGTGGCTGGACAGTTCGTGCAAGAGCATGGAGGTCCCTCGGTTCCCGATGATTCCGTCGATGCGCAACCCGCACGGTACACCGGAACCACCGACGGCAAGACAATCAATCTAACAGTGATCTTGACAAAGCAGAACCAGGTGTTGAGCACATACACGCTGACATTTGGGGCGCCAGGCAAACTGGTCAAATGTCTGTAAGCTAAGAGCAGACGGTTTAGCCCGCACGGCTACTACTCCGTCCGGTGCCGGGGTGTGGATAGTCACACAAAGAAGGTGCAGCCAAGTAGCTGCACCTTCTTTGTGTGACTATTCACATCGGAGCTTGTGTTCCTCCGGGAGTGCTCAGTCAGGCCAGGTTCTCTATTTCAAGAGGCTCAATATGCCCAGCTAGCTTGAAGCCTAAGACGCGCGAGTAGAAATATAGCTCATTGTTCAGGGAACGCTTGATATTCTCAGCCTTACGGAAGCCGTGCTGCTCTCCCT
>JALYYZ010000272.1 GCA_030945985.1 Chloroflexota bacterium | reverse complement strand
GTGCTCGCCAGCTTTGCCCGAGGCGCATGGATAGGCGTTTTTGCCGCCGTACTTGCTGTGGCGTTGATCACCAGGGCGCGCTCACTCATGATCGCTCTTGGAGCCGGCTTGCTGGCCGGCCTCGTATCGTTGCCTTTCGTGAAGATAGACCGTATTCTGTCCATTTTCGATTTCTCAACACAGGACAACACCACTGTGGCGCGCAAAGAGATATGGACCGCAGCCCTCAAGATAATCCGGGACCACCCTATCACAGGTATAGGGCAAGACCAGTTCATCTACCAGGACCCGAAATACGGAGTGCCCCAGGCACGCCTCTTCACCACGTCGCACCCACATAACTTTCTGCTCGATTTCTGGCTGCGGTTAGGACTACCGGGTTTGGCGTGGATATTAGCGGCGCTGGGTCTCTTCTTCTACGGCGCGATTAAGCTCTGGCGCGGGCACAAAGGCACTGCTGTGGGTGCGCTGATACTGGGCCTGATTGCGTCGATGGTAGACTTTGCCGTACATGGACTCCTGGACATGGCCTACTTCACCATGGACCTGGCGCTTACCTTCTGGCTCACCATGGGCATTTTGGCCGTCCTGCGTCGTATACTTGCACCTCAACAGCAGAAGCCCAACTAGTGCAACTTCCACCCACCTCTTGGGGAAAGAGCACTTCATTTCAGATACAAAGAAATCCAAACCCTGCGGGTTTGGATTGGCTGTTCTTTCTAAAGAGATAATGCTCAGGAGCCATCACGAGAGAGAAACTCCCTGGCAAGGCTCTCTGCCTTCTCCTTGTCACCGGCAGCGAGTTCCCCCTCTATCACTAGGTCGAGGAGATAATCCTTGACCCGGCCTATCCAGGGCCCAGGGCGGCCACCAAATATAAGCATGAGATCGTTACCATCCAGGGGGCTGCTCAGTTTCTCAACATCTTCGTGAGCCTTTATTTCCAGACACCTCTCAAAGAGGGAGTCTACTCTGCCGATGGCGGCAGCCACTCTCTGCGCCCGCTGCGAAGTTATATCAGCACGCGACAAAGCAAATAGCCGGTCGGTGACAGGCGCAGTCTCACGCATAAAGCGGCGAACGGCCCCGTCGCTCCAACTCGGATCATATACCCCGACCCTCAGGTGCTCGGCGACCAATTGCTCCACCTGCTCCACAACCTCTTGTGGTCTCCTCAGCCTGGTGAGTATGTCGCGTGCCATGCGCGCCCCGAGTCTATCATGTCCGAAGAAGTGTACTTCGCCCCCTGTCACACCATAAGTAGCCGGCTTGGCAATGTCGTGCAGCAGCGCCGCCCACCTGAGTATCAGGTCCGGCTCGGTGCGGTCGAGTACCTTCAAGGTATGAGGGTAGACCTCTTTGTAATGGTGGGCCCCCTTTTCCATAGCGTGCATTTGCAGCATCTCGGGGACCGTATAAGCGAGCAGGCCAAGGCTATCGAGCAGGTTTATACCTTCACTGGGTGTTTCCGCAAGCAGTAGTCTGTCCATCTCATCGCCCACTCGCTCGCGGGCCACACTATCGAGCAGGGGAGCAAGTCTTCTGATGGCGACTTTCGTATCGCGATCAATATAGAAATCTAGCTGCACTGCTAGCCTCACGGCGCGCAACAGCCTCAGCGGGTCTTCCTGGAAGCGTGCTTGGGGATCGCCAACCGCCTTCAACAGGTGCTGCTGAATATCGAGTTGCCCGTCAAAAGGGTCGTGCAGAGCGCCGGTAGCCAGGTCGCGGGCAATTGCATTGGCGGTGAAGTCTCTGTGCGCCAGGTCTACAGTGAGCCGCTCCAGTGTACCGGCGTCTGGGACGGCCTCTTCCTGAGAGCGTAGCGTAGTTACCTCGACCGTAACATCGCCTACTACAGCCCCGATCGTCCCGAACTTCTCCCCCAGGGTATAGATTGCATCTGGTTCCGAAGCTTCCAGAAGATGCTTTATGGCGTCGACGGGCGCATCGGTGGCGATATCTATGTCCTGCACCGGGCGGCCCATAATGCCATCGCGGACGCTGCCACCCACCAGGTAGATGGCGTACCCGGCATCGCTCGCCCGCCTCACCAGACGTTCGAGAAAGTTATCTACGTCGGACAGCAATTGATCGAAAAGGCAAAACATAACGTTTCAGTTGACGCCCCTCTCGCCAAATATGGCCCGGCCTATTCGCACGATTGTCGCGCCTTCTTTTATGGCAGCCTCAAAGTCACCGCTCATGCCCATGCTCAATTCTCTCCACTCACCGGGGTGTGTGGTCTGCAGACGTTCCAGCAGGCCACGCAGGGAGGTAAAGGTTTCTCTTAGCTCACGCTCATCCGAGCCAATACGCGCAACCGTCATGAGCCCAAGCCCTTTGAGGTGAGGACAAAGAGCGAGGGTATCAGCAAGCGCCGGCAGCAGCTCAGGCGATACGCCCGACTTACTCGCTTCACCGGTGAGGTTCACCTCCAGAAGAACAGGCAGCACAGTGCCTTTACCTTCCGTCGCGTGCTCAAGGTCTATGGCCAGATCGGCGCGGTCAACCGATTGCACGCAGTCAAAGATTAGAGCAGCGCGCTTTGCCTTGTTTCGTTGCAAAGAGCCAACCATATGTAGATCGATCTTCTCACCCCGCAGACCGCTACCCTGCTCACCCGACATAAGTGGCCTGCGTACACCAAATTTGGATTCCGCCTCCTGCACCCTGTTTTCACCGAAAAGGGTGATGCCTGCTTCGATGGCCTTCTCGATGGCCTCAACCGGCGCAGTCTTGCTTACGGCCATAAGCCGTACACTGGCAGGATCGCGGTCCGCCGAGGTTGCAGCCCGCACAATTTGCTCCCTCACCAGGGCAACGCGAGCAGCTATGGTGAGTGTTTTTAGCACGGTTAGTCAGCATGCCTCATGCCAAGTACAGCCCCAAAAAGGCCGCACTTGCCGGCCTCACCGCGATGCGAATAGAAGTGCGCCGTATTGTGCATAGTGCAGGTGCCGTCGAGAGAAACGTTGGCGCTTTTCAGCCCCGCGTCAAGCAACGTGCGCCTGATCGCCTGCGCGAGGTTGAAGTAGATGGAACCGTCATAAAGCTCGAGTATTGCCGGAGCCTGGGTCCATGCACGAGGAAACGATTCCTCAACGGCCTCCACGACGTTTGAGCCTACCTTGTAGCAGCAGGCGCCGATACCAGGGCCGACAACGGCTACTATGTCCGCAGGGTCGGAGCGCCAATGCGCCGTCATTGACTCGACCACATGTGCCGAGATACGTCCTACCGTGCCCTTCCACCCGGAGTGCGCCAATCCGATAGCGCGGCGCACAGGGTCGTAGAAGAAAACAGGTGGGCAGTCGGCAGCGAGAACCATCAAATAAAGGCCCGGCGTAGCAGTCACCAGGGCATCAACGCCTTCGATGGGCAGCCTATCCGGGAACATACCTGCGCCTCCCTGGGCCTCGCCAACCAGCGACACGTCTGTGCCATGCACTTGCCGGCAGCCAACAGTATGCTCGAGGCGGATACCCAGGCGCGCCGCGAGCGTTTCGCGGTTGGACATAGCTACATCTGGGTTGGCAGGGTGCTCGGGGGTGCCACGTTTGGCGCTCAAATTCCAGTCGCTTCCCTGCGGCGATGTACGGGTGGAGATACCATGCAGCAGATCAGGGAACAGCCGTAACGCAGGAAGGCTGTATATCCCATCGCGGACAGGCAGTCCACCAAAGTGGGGCGTCCTAGGGGCGCGACCGGAGCTGAGAGACGAAGCTGTCTCCATTTTCCGCCACCTCTTTCTCTGGATCGCCCTCTTCATCTTCATCTTCCAATTCCGAAGCGCTCTCCTCACCACCATAGTTGCTGATAAACTGGTAGTTCTGGATGGATGGGAAGTAGACTTCGATCCCGTACTCGCCCGCCACACCCGTTGGCTCGGTGACTTCAGTGAGTATCTCGTCTATCAGTGTGTCCATAGTCACTTCCGAGCCAGGTCCATGTACCCGATTGAAGCCTGTTGCGTACTCCTGCCATATAAGCAGGGTACCCACCACCTGGTCCTCAAGGTAATGCACATCGAGCTTACCAATGTTGGCAGGCTGGTTGTTCGCATCAGGGCTGCCGGCATCGAAAATTAGTATCTCTTCGGACTGTGCCGTACGCGCAGTGCGTTTGAGCTTTATATTCATCGTAATTCCCCTCTAGACAGGCGCTATTGCTTTGTTACGTCGCCTACTACGCCCAGGATAATCTGGTCAATAACCTCTTCGACGGGAGCCTTGTCGTCCGTAAAGAATACACCTGCCTGTGTAGTGGGCAGCCATTCGCGAACATTGCCTTTTTGCAGGCTGTTAGCGAAGACCTGCTTGAGGTCGGAGTTTGTGGCGCCGGCGGCGTTGCGGGTAAAGTTGCTCACGCTGGATGTTTCGTTTGCACCCACCACCATACTGTTAGCCATCGTGGGCACATCGATCACATAAACATGAGGGTAGACGCGACGCATAGTGTTGGCAAGTGCATCCACCAGGCGTGTATCAGTGGCCGTCCGCCCAGCATTTATCATCACCACACCATCGGGGGTGAGGTGACGCTGTACTTCCTGGAAAAACTCCACAGTAGTGAGGTGGAATGGTATATAGGGCTGCCGATATGCATCGATGCCAACCACTGTCCACTTTTTGTTCTTGCCGTCGGTCTGCAGGTAAGTTCTGCCGTCCTGCTCGTGGGTGACCACGTTTGGCATCTCCCCCAGACCAAAGTAGCGGTCGCCCACCTGCACTATCTCGGGGTCGATTTCCACGCCGTCCACAGGTATCGCGCCATATATACGCGTGGCTATACGAGCGGCGGTACCGGCAGCCGAGCCGATCATCGCCATGCTTTTCATGTCCGCCGGGCTGAAACCTTTGTTGAAATAAGGAGCCACCGACCAGTAGTCCCACGGTCCACCCGTCAGTACGCTGCCAGGGTCGTAAATAGAGTGGATAGCATGACCTTCGTTGAGCATGAGGGAAACCTTCCGGCCCTCACGCACCACCTGGATGTAGTTGTAAGCCGACTCCCTTTCGTATATGAGCTGGCCCATCGCAGGTGGTTTGATACCGCCTGTGGGGATACGGCTGATGCCGAAGAGAAGTAGCATCAAAGCTACGGTCATAAGCGCCTGCCTGCGCCCGCCACTCACCAGCAGGCCGAGGAGGCTGAAGAGGAGCAGGGCAAAGGCGGCAGAATAGAGCGTGGCAGCGGTGCCTATATTCGGTATCAGAAAGAAGACAGGGATGAAAGTGCCCAATATGCTGCCCAGGGTGGAGAGGGCCGACACCGAGCCCGCAGTGCCCCCTGCTTTGCTGACCTCCATACTGCGCAGGCGTATAGCGAAGGGTGAAACAAAACCTAACAGCAACAGGGGCACTGAAAAGAGGAGTATAACCCCTACTAGAGAGCTGTAGAATATCCCTACTGAGTACTTGGCAAAGCCTTCTAACGACCAGCTAAGTATCGGCACCGAAAGGAGAGGTATGAGTCCCACTGCGAGCCCTGCCACGGCAGTAATGCCGTAGAGCACAGCAGGACGCGGCAGACGGTCGGCTATCTTACCGCCAAGCCAATAGCCCAGGGTGAGATAGACCATCACCAGTCCGATAAGGTTAGCCCAGATAAAGAGAGAGGTGCCGAAGTAGGGAGCCAGCAGGCGGGAGGCCGACATCTCGACCGTCATTACTGAGGCCCCACAAACGAATACCACCAGCATCAATACAAGGTTGGTCACGCGGGTGCCGGCAGTTGCCTCAGGCACAACCCGCGTCATCTCGACACGCTTATTTTCGGTAAGAGTAGCCACAAACGTCTCCTGGAGTAGAACAACAGGGCGCTTCGCACCCTGACCAAAATTATACCACAGGTGTCAGATTAGCTCTTGCTTGATGAAGCGTGACTTTTTCTTTTGCGGAAGAAACGAACAGAAACCCTCCTGGGTTTCTGTTCGTTTCTTCCTCTTTATTCTCTATGAGGTGACTCGAAGAGGCGTTAGGGACAGCAGGTAGGAAAGAAGGTGCGCGCATCGATCTTCGCTGTTTGTGCCCTGGTGGCGTTGCTGGCAGGTCTGAAGTAGGGCCTGCTCTGCCCATCGCACGGCTCTGCCTGGCCGGTGTCGGGGTTGGTGCCGCCACACGTGTACCCACCCATTATAGTACGCGAGGTGAGACGCTGCACCCATTGATAAAAGGGACTGCTCAGAGCTACGTCGGTGAATGTTTGGCCCGTTGCAGGGTCGGAGAATCCCGCCGCATTGGAGATGATCTTGGTGATCTGCCCGCGAGATCCGTTGCTGCCGTATCTGAAGTAGGGCCTGTTGGTCGGCGCAACACAAGGCTCGGCCTGATGGGTGTCAGGGTTTGTACCCCCGCACGCATATCCACCTATATAGCCCCGTCCCGACATGCGCTGCACGTATGGATAAAAAGGGCTCGTCGGAGGGACGTCCTCAAACGTTTGGCCCGCTGGGGGTTCGTTGAAGCCGGCAGATAGAGAAACGATCTTGGAAAGCTGACCGCGAGTCACATTGTTCTGTGGCCTGTAAGTGGTGTCGGCATAGCCACTTACAATGCCATGGCAGGCGAGATAGTAGATGTAGTCGTAATAGAAGTCATAAAAATGAACATCACTGAAGGAGCCGCAGAGCGCCGCATGTGGACTGAAAAGATCAGTATCACCCACTGTCACGCTACCGCTGGCGGGCACCGTGAGGTTCCACTGCAAGCCTGCTCCGGCGTCGTGCAGAGTATCCGAAATTATAGTGTTGTTAAAGCCGTCACCAGGCCCTGTGGTGCTGCCTATACGGTCCCAGATATCATGGTAGTTGCTCTCCTGGTACTGAGAAGCAGGTGTAGAGGGCACAAACTGCTGGTAGAGCGCTCTGTTTGTAGGTGTGTAATAATCACCCACGCCACCCGACGAATCGTCATAGTAGCCGTAACCCTGGTCACTGCCTCCTGTGTATAGGTCCGCAGCATGGAAAAGGGTGGCAGTCACAGGCTGCGAGCCGCCTATCTGCTGCAGATCATAGTGCAGCGCGATGAACTCCGCGCCGTTCACATAATTGGTACGTTGGGTAAGGCGTAGATTAGCGCCAGGCACGTCCACCACTGTGGTGATCAACCATGGGCTTGAAGGCGAACCTGAGCCTGTAGTCGTGTTGCTGACAAAATTGTATGGGTTCACACCATTACCGGCAGGTACATTCTGAGGGCCAAAGACCTGAGTAGCGCCGTTCACGATGACCCAGAGGTAGACCCCCTCCGCGTCCGATCCAAAGAATTGTTGCGACGCATTCTGGTCGACCTGGGGGTTGGTATATTGTATTTGCATCTGCGTGCTATCTTCCACCGTGATCGTCAGTGGAAAGCCATATAGCACCTGGTCTGTCAAGGGTGCCGATCCTTTATGCACAGGTGAAGATTTACCTTGCTTAGCCACCGCATCAGCAGAAGCACGGGAACTTCCCGCTATGAGCAAAGTGAGCATAGCCAAAGCTCCAAATGCCCAGCCTAACCACAGCGCCTTTCCGGCGCTGCTATGAGCGCTAAATCGAGATCCCATAATACAGCTCTCTTACCACCGAAAGGTGATGAAAGTGCCGCTTGGGGAGCAAAGAGACCACGTCGTAGGAAGCATAGAACGGCACACAGTCTATAGTACAGCGTGTCGCAGTTGATGTCAAACGAATGAGGTGATGCGAAAATGGTGAGACGGACCTGTTCTCGACGCCTGCGGTACTCTCTTTGTCTCACTGCGGTATAATTTCACATGCGCATAGGCATCAACGCCCAACTCCTCTCCTTCGAGGCTACTTACCGGCAGGCCGGTCTGAGCCGGCATATTTACGAACTACTTATGCAAGTGCCGGGGCATGCGCCGCGCGTCCATTTTACTGCCTATATACCACCTGGTAACATACCCGAGACTTTCTCCCACGCGGCGCCGCCCAACCTCCGGTTATCAGCCGGCACGCTGCCTACTGGGCGTGCGCCGGTCAGGATCGCCTGGGAGCAGACTGCCCTCTCTGTGGACGTTATGCGCGACCGGCTTGACTTATTGCATTGCCCGGTGAATGTGAGACCGCTCGTATGCTTCGCCCCCACTGTGCTCACCATCCACGACCTGATTTTCCTTCGCTACCCGCAGAGCTTCCACTCTGCCAAGCGGCGCTATCTCTCTGCGATGACCGGTTGGTCGGCAAGGCACGCGGCACATGTTATTACCGTCTCCGAGGCAACGAGGCGAGACGTTATAGATCTGCTGAGGGTAGCGCCTGAGCGAGTGACCACCGTATACAATGGTGTCGGCATACAGTTCAAGCCGCTACCCTCAGACCAGACTGATGAATTCAGGCGCAAAAAGGGATTAGAAGGGCCGGTGCTTCTCTACGTGGGTACCCTGGAGCCGCGCAAGAACCTGCCCGTGTTGCTACGTGCCTTTCACAGCATAGCAGATGAGCAGGGAATAGAGGGGGCTACCCTGGTAATCGGCGGCAGCAAAGGCTGGTACTACAACGAGATATTCTCTACCGCGGACTCGCTGGGCCTGGCGTCATCGGGGCGTGTGCGCTTCCTGGGTCGCGTGCCTGATGAGGAGCTACCATTGTGGTATAATATCGCCACCGCGTGTGTCTATCCCTCCCTTTACGAAGGCTTTGGCTTGCCGCCGCTGGAGGCTATGGCGTGCGGTACCCCCGTTATAACAGCCAATACCTCTTCCTTGCCCGAAGTTGTGGGGGAAGCAGGTCTAATGCTCGAGCCGGACGATATTGCAGGGTGGGCCGAGGCTATACGCTCCATAATCACAAATGCCGGTTTACGGTCGCGATTGAGCGAAGAAGCCAGGAACCAGGCACGTAGCTTCACATGGGAGCGGATGGCGCACGAGACAGTGGCTGTGTACCGGCAGGTCCTCGATAAGCGCCTGATAAAGTAGCAGGCAGAGAGCACCAATGTTGACAGCAAAAGCAAACCTCGACATAGTGAGCCATGGCGTTGAGCAGACGCGCAGGCTGGGCCTCTGTCTGGGCAAATTGGCGGAACCGGGCGACCTGATACTGCTCGAAGGCGATTTTGGCTCGGGCAAGACCACCTTTGCGCAGGGTGTAGCGAG
>JALYYZ010000077.1 GCA_030945985.1 Chloroflexota bacterium | reverse complement strand
CGACGCGACCGTGCCGGCTGTGGGTCGCCTGCTGCTGTTGCGCCGGCATTAGAGCCGGTAGCTTGATGAACGCCTCCGGCCCCTGATGAGCGTGCCGATACCTATGGATAGCATGCCAAGGGCAAACATAACCGTCAAAAACCTCTCATTGTTGTCACCGGTGTTGTCACC
This sequence comes from Chloroflexota bacterium, assembly GCA_030945985.1. Lineage (GTDB taxonomy): Bacteria > Chloroflexota > Chloroflexia > QHBQ01 > JADMIH01 > JADMIH01. Next base: position 23,995 of record JALYYZ010000077.1, on the reverse strand, counting down.
GGTTCTTGGCATTCCAGGTTGCCCGCCACCCTGAGCCACGAACTGCGGTGGGACGCGGACGTGCGTCGCCTGCTCGTAGCTGTAGGCGAGGCCGAGCAGCTTCGGTTCGCCCCAGCGGGGGCCCATGAAGGTGATCCCGAGCGGCAGTCCCTTGTCATAGCCGGCCGGAACCGTGATACCGGGATAGCCCGACACCGCAGCTGCCGTCGATGAGCCGACGAAATACTCGAAGTGGCCGCCGAGATTGCCCTCGTTCGGGTTGTTGTTCGTCGGCCAGGCAGGCCCGTTGGTGAGCGCGATGATTGCGTCGAGGTGATTATCGGCCATCACCTTATCGATCACAGCCTGCATGGGCGGCGTCGTCGCGGCTCGCAACGCGGCGCAATCGGCGTCACGGCCGTTCGTCTTCTGGGCCGCCTCGAAGACGGCGTCGTTCCAGGGGCCTTCGAGGGCAGGATGCGCCTGATCGAACGCAATCAGGTCGGCGAGCGTCTGCGGGTACGGCTGGCCCGTCACCGGGTTCTTGCCGTGGACGTAGGTGTGGAGGTACGTCGCGATGTCGGTCTTGAACTCGCAGTTGAGCGCATCGCCCTCCTTGGCGGCCGCCGAGAGGTCGATGTCGGCCGGGACGACCGTCGCACCTTGGGCCTTGAGCGCGGCGATGACGTTGTTGAGAACCGGCTCGACGACCGGGCCCACCAGCGTTGAGCTGTAGGTGTCGGTGCTCCAGACGCCGATGCGAGCGCCTCCGAGCGCCCCGTTGTTCAGGAACTGCGTGTAGTCGGTAAAGGCGTGGCCAGTCTGAGCGGCAGTCGCGGCATCGTTCGGGTCGGCGCCGGTCGCTGCTCCGAGAAGCACCGCAGCGTCGGTTACGTTACGGGCGATCGGGCCCGCAGTGTCCTGGTCGGCGCTGATCGGGACGATGCCTGCGCGGCTCCACAAGCCGAGGGTCGGCTTGATCCCGACGTCGCCGTTTGTGCCGGACGGGCAAACGATCGAGCCGTCCGTCTCGGTACCGACGGCCGCGACCGCGAGATCGGCGGCAGCGGCGACGCCCGAGCCCGAGCTAGAGCCGCACGGGTTATGATCGAGGGCGTAGGGCATGTTCGTCTGGCCGCCGATCCCGCTCCAGCCGCTCGACGACGGGCCGGACCGGAAGTTGGCCCACTCGGACAGGTTCGCCTTGGCGATGATGATCGCACCGGCGGCCTTCAGCTTATTCGCGATGAACGCGTCCCCAGGCGTGCTGCCGGCGAGTGCCCAGGAGCCAGCCGTCGTAGGCATGCCAGCGGTGCCGATGTTGTCCTTCACGATGATCGGAATCCCGAGCAGTGGACGCTTGTCGCCCTGCCGCCGCGCCTCGTCGGCCGCTCGTGCCTCAGCGAGCGCCGTCGAACTGACGGTGATCACCGCGTGCAGCGTCGGGTTTAACTGGTGGATCCGCTGGAGATAGAAGTTCGTCAGCTCGACGGCGTTGATCCGGTGCGCGTTCATCAACGTCTCGAGCTGCGGGATCGTCGTCGTGTCGACGTCGATCCCGGAGACCCTGGTGTTCGTCGGGTTCGCCGCGAGACCGCCCGACGCCACAGCGTTGTATGTTTGTGCTGCTGCCGGGCTCGCCTGGATTGGCACCGCACCCATCCATAGCAAGAGCGCCAGCGCGCCGATTAGACGGGATTTCCTAGACATCTGGTTCACGCTCCTTAGTGTTTACAAAGGCCCCACAGTAACGTAAGAGCCGGCTACCAACACGACACTGCCGAGCTATTCACACGACCCGAGCGCCCACACATATCCTTGGCGATTCACAACGTTCGGAAACAGCTCAACAACCACTGCCGTACGGCGGAATAACACCTAACCTGTGCAGAGGCTCCTTAGCTAGCACAAGCTGCGTGCGCCAAAAAGCGAACCGCCGTCTGGTTCGCTATTCTACCAATTAGCGTGCGCCGTGTCAATAGCGCATCGAGGTCACTACAGGGCAAACGCATCCAAAAGGGATAATAGCGGCAACTCAGATGAGGAGGAGCCGCAATGTCGCCAGAGATGAGACTTAGCCCTGTAGAACAGTTGCGCAGGCGGTTTGAGAGCGTACAGGACCAAAGACTAGAACGCACCAGGCCACACCAACTATTTGACATCGTAACAATAGCCGTATTTGCTGTGATTTGTAGAGATGACGACTGGTCAGAGATTGAGTTGTTCGGCCATTCCAAACGTGAGTTCTTCGAGCAGTTCCTGCTTCTACCTAATGGCATCCCTTCACATGACACCTTCAACAGAATGTTTGCAAAGTTGAACGCTCAGCAGTTTGGAGAATGCTTCCTGCAGTGGGTACAAGACCTGTTCTGTGCATCTGGCGAGAACGGGAAGATAGAGGAATTCAGGCAGATCAAGCAGATAGTGTCTATAGACGGAAAGAGTGTGAAGGTTGGCATCAAAGGCAAACGCCTCAAGTATGGCTGGAACCCTCATTACTTGCTCAAGGTCCTCCTTGGCTCCGCCTCTATGTAGATGCCTTTGCCCTGGCAAGAGACCCAGGTTCCGTTGACTCTGGGTCTCTTTTATGCGTAAATGAGGGGTGGGCGGTAAGGGGCTCGAACCCCTGACCTCTACGATGTCAACGTAGCGCTCTAGCCGACTGAGCTAACCGCCCTGGACATCAGATTATAGGGCAAGCTCCTGTTCATTGTCAAGAATTCATCGAACGACTCGAGAGTATCAAGGGGATGAGAGTGGTAGAAGCAGAACCGCACATTCTACTCTTCAACGTCTAATATAAGGTAGGGCAATATAGCGATGCAGACTATAACGAACTTCGACCAGCTCAATGAAGAGTGTATAAGGCACTTGCAGGCGCTTATCAGGCTCGATACGAGCAATCCTCCTGGGAATGAGTACCTTGCCATTAGCTATATCAAAAGCCAACTTGATGCCATAGGGATAGCATCAGAAGTGGTCGAGTCGGCACCAGGCAGGGCCAACCTGCGGGCAGTATTAGAGGGTGATGGAACAGACCGGCCCCTGCTTCTCATGTCGCACACAGACGTGGTGCCTGCCGAGCCACAGTTTTGGAGCAGAGATCCGTTCTCAGGTGATATAGAAGATGGCTATCTGTGGGGGCGAGGTGCGGTTGACATGAAGCAGTGGGGCGCCTGGCACCTGACCATATTCCTGGAACTGGTAAGGAGCAGGGTGCTGCTCAAGCGAGACGTGGTCTTGCTCGCCACCGCCGACGAAGAGGATGGTTCTTATTATGGTATGCGTTGGATAGCAGAGAAGATGCCCCACTGGCTCGATGGTGAGTACGGATTGAGCGAGGGAGGGGGTGGAGAGATGGTAGTCGCCGGGAAGCATTTCTTCCCGTGCAGGGTGGCAGAGAAGGGCGCCTGCCGCTTCCATCTTCGGGCACACGGCACACCGGGACACGGCTCGCGACCTCACAATGATAATGCACTCGTCAAACTGGGCACGGCCCTGGAGCGGCTAGGCAACAGGTCCTTGCCACTCACACCTACCCCAACAGTGCGCGGTATGCTGGCCGAGGTGCTGGCGGACAACCCGGAGAAGGAGAGGCTCATGCGCGACCTGCTAGAACACGATACTTTTGAGGAGGCATTGCGGGCGTCACCTTTCACGCCAACAACAGGTATAACGTTGAATGCCCAACTGCGTAATACAGCCGCGCCAACAATGCTACACGCTGCCGGTAGCCGCATCAACGTCATACCTTCTATGGCAGAAGCTGATGTAGACGGGCGTACCATGCCCGGCGCAACAGCCGAGAGCTTTAAAGCGGAAGTAGAAGCGGTTGTAGAAGGGGCTGCTGAAGTTGATGTGTATGAGTACTGGCCGGGGTCGGCAAGCAGCTTTGACACAGACTTTTTCAGAATATTGCAGGAGGTAACGCTCAGGGAAACAGGAGCTACACTTGTGCCTTTCATGAGCACGGGAGCGAGCGATGCACGCTTCGCCGAGCCCCTCGGGGTGCAGGTATATGGCTTTGGGCCTATGCGGTACGAGCCGGGCGCTGACCCTGCAAGCCTGATGCACGCGCACGATGAGCGCATATCATTGGCCAACATAGATCTGGGGTTGAGATTATTGTATAGAGCAGTAACGCAGCTAGCAGTACGAGAATAGACGCGAGGACGGCACACAGATTGCATGTACTCCAGGCAAGAATGGAGGAGTTGCATTTATGAACCCAAAAGCCGTGTTGGATCTTTTTAAAGACTCATTCAAAGAATGGGGTGAGGACAAGGTGCCTCGCCTCGGTGCCGCGCTGGCCTACTACACTATCTTCTCGATTGGACCGCTGCTGCTGATAGCTATTGCAGTTGCGGGGTTAGTGTTCAGCGGGGCACAAGCCCAGATGGTAAGCACAATACAGGGCATGGTAGGTAAAGAGGGCGCTGACACTATAGCATCCGCTATAAAGAGCGCCTCTAAGCCCAGTTCCAGCATTATTGCTACCATAATCGGGCTGATTACTCTGCTCTTTGGCGCATCAGGCGTCTTTGGGCAATTGAAGGATGCGCTGAATACTATCTGGGAGGTCAAGCCCAAGCCAGGATTGGGTATTCTGGCGATGCTTCGAGAGCGCTTTCTCTCCTTCGGCATGGTACTGGGCACAGGCTTTTTGCTCCTGGTATCGTTGGTAGTAACTGCGGCCGTATCAGCGCTTGGGAGTTTCCTCAGCAGCAATTTGCCGGGCGGAGAATTTCTCTGGCAGATAATCAATTTCGCCATATCGATTCTGATCGTAGCGCTGATGTTTGCCTTGCTCTTCAAGTTTTTGCCTGATGCAAAGATCGCGTGGAAGGACGTGTGGGTTGGATCCATCTTTACTGCGGTGCTCTTCACCCTGGGGCAATTGGGTCTGGGAGTCTATCTCGGTAAGGGTAGCGTTGGTTCGGCTTACGGCGCGGCCGGTTCTATAATAATCGTACTCGTGTGGATATATTACTCCGCACAGATCATGTTCTTCGGCGCTGAGTTCACGCAGGTGTACGCCAAGAAATATGGTTCCCGCGTGGTGCCCACCGAAAACGCTGAGTTTGCAACGGAAGAGGAGCGGGCGCAGCAGGGGATGACACGAGCCGACGAGGAGAAGCCTGGCAGCAGCAAGAAGGACAAGGATCAGCGAAGTGGTAAGAGACGAGCCGGCTCGCTGAAAGCCTCGCCCTGGTTCAGGTAGATAGAGTAGTGCGATGGGTTGCTAATACGTCGTCAAACAGTAGAAGTCACATGTGAAATCGAGCCAATAAGGCAGTTGCTGCCCTATCTGCACGGCACAAGCAGCGACAAGACCAAGAGGTTCATTGATCTTGTTGCTGAAGCTTAGCTGAAATTGATCGGGATATTGCCGATCACGTTAGGGGTCAAATATGAGCGCCGCAGTTGATCTTGCCAAGAGCACATTTACAGAATGGGGGCGCGACAAAGCGCCACGGTTGGGCGCGGCCCTGGCTTACTACGCCATATTTTCTATTGGGCCGATATTGGTTGTGGTCCTGGCTATTGCCGGGAGGGTATTCGGGAGTGCTGCTGCGCAAGGGCAGATAGTAGGCTCCATACAGCCGGTGCTTGGGGCGGACAGCGCGAAGATGATCGAGGCGATGGTGAAGAACGCCAGCCACCCGGCAACCACACTGATCGCCAGTATAGTAGGCCCTATAACGTTGCTGGCCGGGGCTGCGGCGATATTTGGCCAACTCAAGGACGCGCTTAACACAATCTGGGAGGTCAAACCGAAGCAAGGCGGTGGTATTGTCGATGCGCTAAAGCGCAACCTGCTGCAGTTCGCTATGGTGCTCGGGGCAGGTTTATTGTTGCTGGCGTCCCTCGTTGTCAACGCGGTGCTCTCTACGCTTGGACCTTTCTTGAGCGACAATTTGCCCGGCGGAGCCATCGTATGGCAGATCGTAAACTACCTTGTGACGCTGGCGGTAATTGCTTTCATGTTCGCTATGGTCTTTAAGTTTGTGCCTGATGCGCGGATGGGTTGGAAAGAGGTGCTTGTAGGAGGAGCAATTACATCGGTGCTCTTTGTGCTTGGACAGGTGCTGCTAGGTATTTACCTGAGCCTGGGAAATGTTGGCTCGGCTTTTGGCGCGGCAGCCTCACTGGTGGTTATATTGGTGTGGATATACTACTCGGCGCAGATCCTTCTCCTGGGAGCGGAATTCACACAGGCTTATGCGGCCAGGTATGGCAATCCTGCTGTTCCTGCATCTCATGCTGAGTTCATGACGGCGGAAGCGCGTGCCAACGAAGGGCTGGGGGCGAACAAAAGCCGGAAACCCGGTGGGAAGAAGGACGGAAAAGAGGCAGGCAAATTAGAGGAGAGACTACGCACGTCACCCTGGTTCGGGCGAGGACATGAGCAATCTTGACCGGAAAGGCGGAACAGAAGATTAAAGAACGCATCAGGATCATCAAGGGCGATATTACAGAACAGGACGTAGACACTATCGTCAACGCCGCTAACAACACGCTCCTGGGGGGTGGAGGCGTCGACGGCGCTATACACCGGGCAGCGGGACCGGAACTGCTGAAGGAGTGTAGAGCCTTGAACGGCTGTCCGACAGGCGAAGCCAGGATCACAGGAGGTTACAGACTGCCCGCGAGGCATGTTATACACACAGTTGGGCCGGTGTGGCGCGGAGGCCGCGCAAACGAAGATGAGTTGCTGGCGAGCAGCTACAGAAACAGTCTGACACTGGCCGCTACACATGAGCTGAAGAGCGTGGCATTCCCTTCGATCAGCACAGGCGTCTACGGCTTTCCCGTGGAGCGTGCGGCGGCGATAGCTATCAACGAGATCTGGAGCTTTCTTGAAGATCATACCTCTATTGAACAGGTGGTTATGGTGCTCTTTAACGAAGCGGCTTACAAGAGCTACACAGAGGCCCTGAAAGTGAAAAGGGAGATAAATAGGCGAAGCTTGACATGAGCCATGTAGCGATTGTGGGCGCGGGGCTGGGTGGCATAGCCTCGGCTGTGCGTCTCGCGGCGGCAGGGCACAGGGTGAGCCTGCTTGAAAAGAATAGTTCGCCTGGCGGTAAGATGAACCAGATAGCCGCCGAGGGCTTTCTATTCGACACCGGCCCGTCTCTGGTAACGCTTCCGGGAGTAATTGCCGGCACTTTCAAGGCTGCGGGGCTAAGGATGGAGGACTATCTGACCCTCAAGCCTCTTGAGCCGATTTGCCGGTACCGCTATCCCGGTGGCGCGGGCCTGGACATCTCTTCGAATTTGCCGCGCCTTATCTCTGAGGTAGGCAACCTCTCGCCGCACGACGTGACAGGACTAATGCGCTTTCTCGCCTACTCGCGTGCTATATTCGAGCGCGCCGGCCCTATCTTTATGCTCAGAGAACGGCCACGTCTGCGCGATTTCATCTCCAGGCGCGCGCCGGACGTCCTCAAGATAGACGCGCACCTTACTATGCACAGGGTCGTCAGTCGCTTCTTTCGCGACCCGCGTCTTGTGCAGCTATTCGACCGCTATGCTACATATAATGGTTCGTCGCCATTCCGCGCGCCCGCCACACTCTCGATAATCCCCTACATAGAGATAGCGGGCGGAGGCTGGTACATAGAGGGCGGGCTGTACAGGTTGGTAGAGGCACTCATGGAGGTGGCGAAGGAGCTTGGTGTGAATTTCCACACGGGTTGCGAGGTGTCGGAAATCACCGTGGAAGGACGCAGAGTGAGGAATGCACGGGCCATGGGGGTGGAGTTCAAAGATGGAGGGCATCTGAGGGCTGATGCGGTTGTGGTGAACGCCGATCCAATGTACGCATACCCAACGCTCGTGCCTGAAGCCTATCGGCATAAGGGATTACTCCGGCGTATGAGTAGTCTTGAACCGTCATGCTCGGGGTTCGTGCTCCTGCTAGGAGTGCGTGGAGACTATAGAACTCTGGCGCACCACAATATCTTCTTTAGCACAGACTACCGGGAAGAATTCAGGCATATTTTCGAGACGCGCACCCCAGCGCCCGATCCCACAATCTATGTTGCATGCACCTCAAAGAGCGACCCGAGCCAGGCGCCGCCAGGCCACCTGAACCTGTTTGTGCTGGTGAACGCACCCGCGCTCACCGAGGGTGCTGACTGGGAAGCGTGGAAAGGTCCATACAAGGACGCCATATTACGGAAACTGGAGGCTTCAGGATTGCCGGGGCTGCGAGAGCGAATAGTCTATAGCGACACGATTACTCCCCAAGACTTCAGCGACAAATATAATGCATGGCACGGTTCGATTTACGGTATCTCGTCCAATAGCAGGCGAGCGGCTTTCTTACGGCCGCCCAACAAGGCGCCAGGCATCGGCAATCTCTATTTCGTGGGCGGGAGTGTACACCCTGGAGGCGGCATACCGCTAGTCCTGCTCTCCGCGCGCCTGGTGGCCAGGCTTATTAAATGAGCAAGCCGCTCTTCCCATGGCAGGTTAAAACTGATCCTGGGTTACCTTTCCACCAACCGAGCATCAACGTCGTTGGCGAGTGGCTGGTGGCGAAGATGATGGTCGCCAGGTCTATCAAACGAGCATTCGCAGGCGTATATATATATGCCGAGCCGCAGGCTTTGCGCATCACGCGCGCAGAGATGCCCATCCTCTTCTGTGTGACGCACTCGGGGTGGTACGACGGCTACTTAACTTATGTGATCAACAAGGCCATTTTCCGTCGAGCTGGATACCTGATGATGGAGGAGGCTAACCTCAAACGATACCCGTTTCTCACCTGGGTTGGCGTCTTTGGAGTTGATCGCGATGATGCGCGCAAAGCGTTGCAGGGTATAAATTATATAAGCGCTCGACTGACGCAGGAGCGTTCGACCTTGTGGATGTTCCCGCAAGGCACAATAACCCACCCGGACGCCCGGCCTTTGAAACTGTTTGGCGGCGTGGCAAGCATCGCCAGGCGGGTAGGAGGATGCGCGATTGTTCCTATAGCCGTGCGCTACGAACTTGGATTGGAGCAGTCCCCCAATGTGTATATGCGTGTGGGTGGACCAATTCTGCTACGGCCTGAAGAGCAACAACTCTCGTCCAGGGAGATTACTTCTATGCTTACTACAGCCATGACAGAGACGGCAGATAAGTTACATGAGGATGTTATGTCAATCGTCAGGCCCAGGTACAGAAAGATCCTGGCGGGGAAAGGCTCGGTAAATAAGGTGTGGGACCAGGCTTTGCAGATCCTGAACCAGCTGCGAGGGCGTAACGTCGAGTGACTTTGCTGCCGTGGACTATCTATTGGCTCATCACGGGCGCTGTGCTGGTCAGCCTGCTGGGGATTATGATAGTCAACCTGCTGGTCTTGCCCAGCATCAAAGAGTATGCTCAGCAGAATATTGAGGTACCCGCTGTAGCTGTGCTAGTGCCGGCACGTAACGAAGAGGCTAATATTGAGGGGTGCTTGCGTTCTTTGCTTGCCCAGGATTATGCCAACTTTCAGGTGTGGTTGTATGATGACGCTTCATCAGATAGCACCGGCGCTATTGCAAGGCTTATCGCGCACGAGGATAAGAGTAGAGGCAAGCTGTATGTAGTGTCTGGCAGCGGCGAGCCACCCGCAGGCTGGTTGGGAAAGGCAAATGCCTGCCACGAAATGTATCTGGCTATGCTCGAACATTCCAGCCCCGACTACCTGCTTTTCACGGACGCAGATGTTCGCTTCGGCCCAAAGTGTCTTGGTCAAGCAATAGCAACTGCACAGAAGCTAAACAGCGGGTTGCTATCTATCTTTCCCAGGCAAATAACAGGGTCCTGGGCTGAACGGCTGGCGGTGCCCACGCTACTCCATTGGACGGTCTACCAGTTTTTGCCTCTACCGCTCGCGATGTGGGCACGCTCGGGCCCAGCTTTTGCCGCAGCCAATGGACAATTCATGCTCTTCACGCACCAGGCGTATAAAGCTCTGGGTGGGCACACAGCGATAAGAGACGAAATATTGGAGGACGTGGCGCTCGCGAGGGCCACTAAACAGGCGGGATACAGTACAATCCTGGCGGACGGTCGCGGGCATGTTTGGACCAGGATGTACAATGGCTCGCACGAGGTGTGGGAGGGGTACTCAAAGAATGCCTTTGCCTTCTTTGGTTACTCGCCTCCCCTGTTGTTCGCCGGAATAGCTGTCTTACTTCTGTTGTATGTTTTGCCTGTTATATTATTGCTATATGGAGCGGTAACAGAGCAGACAGGGATCATCCTTCCGGCGGCCGGCGCATACGTGTTGGGAGTTATACCCAGGCTTTTGATCGCGTTTCGTTTCCGGTATAGACCAGCCGATGCGCTGCTACACCCGCTGTCGGTGATGCTCATGGTACTTATTGACCTGAATTCGCTACGCTGGTGGATAACAGGTAAGAGCACATGGAAGGGTAGAAAGTACGAGGGATTGGGCAAGCATGGCTAACGTTGCGCGACCAGCCGCCTGGACCGGTAAGCAAAGAGTAGCAGCAGTAACAGTCCAATCAGTGGTGGTATCCAGAAGCCATGGCTAAGGTTCACCAGGCCGAACATGCCCACATTGAGACTATATAAAGCGGCAGGCACCCACCCCCACCGCATCAGTACAGGAGAAGGCAGAAGGTGTGCGACCAGCGCACATAGCAAGAAGGCTACAAGGAACCATGCGATGAAATTCGAGGTCGGTACACCATAATAACCATTGCTGCCGGACAGCCACACCCAGTAGCCTTTCACATGGTATGCAACCGGCTCCAGAAGCGCGTCCAATCCCACAGCCAGTAACGCGCTCAACAGAGATAGGGCTAATAGACCGGATATGGGGAGCCTGCCGGACGGGAAGAACTGCTTGGACGAGAATAGACTCGAAACGACGATGAGCAGCCAGGCAAAACCAATAGCCACAGGCACACCACCGGCTATACTAGGTGCAAGCACACCGGTGTACCTGTAGGGGCCGAAGGGGAAGCCCGTCCGAACGCCCAGGTACTCAACAGCCAATCCCAATATCAGAATGGCTGCGCTCAGGAGGAGCCCCGGCCTCCCAAAGTTAAGCCACATCCATGCCCCACAAGCAGTGCCAAGAACAAAGAGGAGCAGGCTGCTCATCCACTCCATGCCGAAAGGCATGAGGTCGAACGAGAGTAAGAAAGCAGCAAAAGGATAGACGAAAAAATATGCGCCAAGAGAGGCAAGCATAACCCACTCTAATGTGGTGAAACTACTGACTTTTGCCCTTACTAGCGGTAATCTGGTAAGCATAAGTTTAGCCGGTGCCGGAGCGTTCCAGTGGTGCATCAAGAGACATCTCAGGGGAGGATAGATCCTTTTTCGTAACAAACCAAAATGAAAACCTAGAGGTTTTCATTTTGGTTTGTTACCTCTTCTAAAAGGGAAGCTTGCCTGTGTCTACATTGGGGCAGAAGGCGTCATACAAAGAAAAGCACCCACTGCATTGCGGTGGGTGCCGGTTCTACGAGGTAGTAGAAGTAAAAACTAGTGCCCGCAACCACAACCGCGAGCGTTGCCTGCGTCGGCGCCTGTGTCAAAGGAATGTCCACAGCCACAGGTGCGAACCGCGTTGGGATTGAGAATGCGGAAGCCGCCGCCCATCAAGCTGTTCTCGTAGTCGATTTCGGCCCCCGCGACATACTGGGCGCTTAGCTCGTCCAGGTAGAGCTTGACGCCATGCATCTCGATCGTGAGATCATCGTCGGCGGGCTGGTCCTCGAAGGCCATACCATAACTCATGCCCGAGCAACCGCCAGGATAAACAAAGACGCGTAAGCCCATGTTAGGGCTCGCATCGACCTGCTGACCGATCAACTCATGAAGCTGGCTCACAGCGGACTCGCTTATAGTGACAAGGTCAGTATTGGCTGTTTTGCTTGCCATTTTTTCTGTATCGATAGCCATTGTATATCTCCTATTGTATCTGGTTGCCCGATAAAGTTATTTTACCAGATGAACCATGTATACGCAAGAGGGTGAAAATAGAGTCCCGCAGTTTGGATCGCTGATCGCGCTTCTTCAGACCTATGTTGGACTCTACCGGGAGGCGGCCTTTGTAAATGCAAACAAGGCCGGGCTCTCACCGCTTCAGAGCTGTGAACTTTCACTTGCCGGCTGAGCTTACCTGCGTCTGCGCCTCCGTCTAGCCCCTTCGCAATGGAGGATGATCGGCCTAGCTAGCCACAGTGCTCACGGGCTGTAGCAATCCCGACTGGAGCACAAGGTCAAGAGCTAAAGTCTTGTACCCTACCTCGGGGAAGTGTACTGTAACGGTACTATTCTCAATTGTTTGCACCAGGCCTGCGCCCCACTTCCTGTGAGCTACGGTGTCGCCCGAGCGGAAAGGCACCGTGGGCACTGCCACTGCCGGCTGCAGCACTTTGATGGTGATATCGTTGGAGACAGAAGCGGTTGACTTGATGCAGTTATCGCAGGCGCCACAATTGGTTTTGCCGTACTCCTCACCAAAGTAGCCCAGCAAGAGCTTACGGCGACAATCACGTGTGCTTGCATAGCGCAGCATCATGTCGAGACGGCTTTGCTCATACTGCTTACGTGCTTGCAGCTTAGTCATATCCAAACGGAGTCGCTTCCCGAGGACATTTGTCTTGCGGAAGGTAACCACGTCATTGTTATCACCATTGCCCGTGAGCTTGGCCACTCCCCCTGCCTGCTCGAGAGCGGCCACAAGCGGCCTTATGCGAGCCACAGGCAAGTTGCGGATCTTGGCTACCTCGGCGATAGGGAGAGAGTGGCTCTTGTCATCGGGGTTCGCTTTTTCCTTCACCCGGAGCGCCTTACGAATATCGTCCCATAAGTCGCGGAGGTTGGACTCGGATGGCACGCTGCCACCGATGAAAAAAGACTGGATGTTCCTATCACGAGGATCATAGATTAGCACAGCTTTTGAGGGAAGACTATCGCGCCCGGCGCGACCCGCCTCCTGGTAGTAAGCCTCCAGGGAAGCAGGCAGGTCATAGTGAACTACATACCGGAGGTTCGGCTTATTGATGCCCATGCCGAAGGCGGTGGTGGCGACGACTACAGGGGTTATCTCGTCCATCCAGGCTTGCTGAACGCTATCGCGATCTCCTTTCCTCATTTGCCCATGATAAAACGCTGCTTTGATACCGTGCTCACTAAGCAGTTCGCTGACGCGCTTAGCCTCGGCAGTAGTAGCCACATATACAAGGCCTGGACCCTCAAGCTTCTCATCGAGATACTGCATATTGGCAGCCACTTCGGGGGCCATGCCGATGTAAGGGTCGGTCTTGATACTATTGATGCCAACCTCAGACATACCGGACGGTGCCTTGCCGAAGAGCTTTAGCAGTTGCCAATCCTTTTCGCGGTCAGTAGAGGCAGAAGTTACACCGAAAGTCAGGTTCGGCCTGTCAAAGCCATGAATGATAACCCGAGGGTCTATAAGCCCCAGGTTAGACTGGATGTCGGCCCGTACCTGTGGCGTCGCCGTGGCTGTAAGAGCAAGCACGGGAGGCCTGCCGGTGGCGTCTATAGCCTTTTCAAGCATGCAATAGGCCGGGCGAAAGTCGTAACCCCATTCGGAGATACAATGCGCTTCGTCTACCACGAACAGGCAGACGTTGATGCCACGCAGGCGTTGAAGGAAAGAAGGGTCGGAGCAGCGCTCGGGGGTCACATAAATGAGCTTTTCCCCGCCGCCCGAGAGTTCGGCAAGCTGAGCTCCTACTTCTTCATCTGTAAGGGTAGAGTTGATTGCCGACACACCCGCAATGCTGCGGCTCTGCAGGTCGAGTACCTGGTCACGCATCAGAGCGATCAAGGGGGAGACTACGATTGCGGTGCCGGGCATCATCAAGGCAGCGAGCTGGTAAGTTAGTGATTTACCCGCGCCTGTAGGAAAGACCCCGAGCACATCTTGACCATCGAGAAGGCACTCTAATACCTCTCGCTGGCCGGGCCTGAATTCGTTGTATCCAAAATAGTGCTTTAACGCCTTCTGCAGAGCGTCGGACGGCTTGGTTGCCATATCTAATTCCTCAATTATAAACATATAAACACAAAGGTGGCCGCACATAGGACGGCTACCTACCTGATGATTTAACGTGCAAGGTGACCTCGGGTTACAAAAGCGAGGTACCTTTCTTGTCACACAACGAGATCACTATGCAGAAAGCGCAGCGCTTCTGATAAAAGCAACCCCTCTCACTTCTATACGATAAAAGCAAGTTGTGTGCCATAGCACAGCATGACACCCGAAGCTATAGAGGGTTCTTATACCCGCCCAGGCTCCCCAGGTGCGGAAGCTATATAGCCTCCAATCCAATTATATCGTATAGGAACCTACCTGTCAATGTAGTACCGGCAGAGCACCAAATCACAAGCTGGAAATCTGCTGGGCAGGTGCGTCCAGGGTTGCGGAAAGGGTGCCACTCTTCACGAGTTCGGCTGCTTACACTATAATAGGCATAGATATGCAGAGTACACAAGCTATTTATACGCAGAACGGCAAGAACGGCGTGTCTCCGGTGGAGGCCACAAGCGAGAAGCCTGTCATCAGCATGGAGAAGGTGAGCAAGAGCTTTCGCAATGTGGCGGCACTCAGGAACGTTTCGTTGAGCATAGAGCCGGGCGAGATATATGGCCTCCTCGGTCCAAATGGTGCAGGCAAATCTACTGTACTGAAGTTGCTCCTGGGCTTCCTCATGCCCGATAGCGGCAAGGTGAGGCTCTTCGGATCAAGCGACCTCGCACGGGCGCATACACGGCTCGGCTATCTGCCTGAGCAGCCGCGCTACCACACAAACTTCACCGGGCGTGAATATCTGGCGCTGCACGCCAGGCTCCGTGGTCTCAAAGCAGAGAGTGCCAGCGGGGCCACTGAGAGGCTTATCGAGGCCGTAGGGCTCAAGGACGCTGCTGCACGACGCATAAAGACCTATTCAAAGGGCATGAGGCAAAGATTGGGCCTGGCGGTGGCCTTGATGACCGGCACAGGCGCTCCACCGGAGTTACTTGTATTAGATGAGCCTGCTTCCGGCCTTGCTCCCGAGGGCCAGGTAGCCGTGCGCGAGGTCATACTCGATTGCAAGCGACAAGGGACGACGGTGCTGCTCTGTTCGCACCAGCTAACTGAGGTGGAGCGAATCTGCCAGGTGGCGGGCATACTCAGGAATGGCCGCATGGTAGCACAGACACGACTAGATAGCAGCCCTTTGACTAAGATCGCTGCCACGCCACGGGAAGGTGCTCTGGAAATAGCCCCCCACCTGATAAAATATCTTCAGGAGTTGCACCCACTTGTGACTGTTCGTGGTGGGGTACACAATGACGAGCCGATGATGGTCGCTTTGCCTGCGGGCGAGGCGGTGCCACATACCGACGCTATGAAAGCTGCGGCGATACGTGCTATGCTCGACGCGAGATGGGATATAAGATCGTTACACACGGAGAGGCGTGACCTGGAAAGCATTTATCTTCAAGCGCTACAGCCTGCTACAAAGAATGGAAAGAAGGCCGAAGACGCCAAAGATGCGGTTGCTATGAGCCGTGCCGCACAGATAGCGCCTAGCCACTCTCCAATTACGGAGCCCCTGGGCACGCGACCTGTATCACGGAATGGTCCTGGTGAATCAGGTGGACCTTCAACCTCGCCTCTGTCCGCAGCGGGTGCGCAAAGCGCGCGAGATGCAATTGAGCAGGAAGGACGAGACGCCGGGGAAGAGCGCAAAGAGGTCCAGGCATGGAATCCTTGAGCGCCCAACCGGCAGCCGTACAGGTGGCATCACAAGGCAAGACAGGTACGCAGAAGACAGCGGTCTTTTGGACACTATGCCGGTTTTTCTTAAGTGACTTCTCCCGTACGGGCTGGGTACTGCTGCCAATCATTATACTGGCCGGAGTACATACGCTCTTTTTTAGCCAGTACAGGTCGGACCAGACACACTTCTTCGGTATAGAGTACAGCACTATGCTGCTGCTCGCGGCCATAACCACTGCAGTCCTCTTCGCGAGGGCTAACAGGGCGGAGACCTATGCAATATTAGCCAAACCAGTGTCGAGAGTTGTGCTGACAGGGGCCATTCTCTTTGCATCATGGCTAATTGTGTTGCTCTGCCACATTGTCTCGACGGCTATCGAGTGGTTGCGCTTCGGACCTCTTTTTGCGCCGCCGGGAGCACCGGACGTAAGTTGGCGTACACCCTTGATTTACGCCGAAGGTACCCTCGCGGTGATGGTGGCTGCAGCATTCTCTGTAGCGCTAGTGGCTCTGCTGTCGTCCTTTGTCTCACCTCCTGGGGTAAGGCTCAGCATGTTAGTAATACTGGCCGCACTGGTCATGTCGTTCGATAACCGCAACTTTCCCATAGAATCGCTACGACCGATTTTCCAGCAGTTTCCTCCTGTGCTTGCCCCGTTAGCAGGCGCGCTCAAGTATGCGACGCAGAGCCCCCCCGACTCCGTAGCAATCATTTCACTTGCGATGCTGGCCGGCTATACTTTTCTACTGATAGTAGCCACTTTGTTGACAGTTGCCGGCAGGGATCTGGTGCTGGACTAGAACTTGCTCAGCCCCTGTGCGGTAGCGATACGTGCTACGTTTGTTGCATGGCCAAGCAACATCTGATATAATGTGGTTCGTGCCTTAAATTAGAGTTCGGAAAAAGGGAGAAAGAGGAGCAATGAAACCCACCCAAGCAGTAACAGCGGTCACGGCGTCTATGCTAAAGACGACCATAGCCGAATTCGTGGTCGGAGACACCGTGCGTGTCAGCGTTAAAGTTGTAGAAGGCACCCGCGAGCGCACACAAGTGTTCGAGGGTGTGGTTATGCGCAGGCGTGGCGGGGGTATCGACGCCAACTTCACCGTGCGACGCATAGCGTCACATGGTATAGGGGTCGAGCGTACTTTCCTGCTCCACTCACCCCGCGTAGAGAAAATCGAAGTGATCCGCCGAGGCGTCGTGCGCCGCGCCCAGCTATATTACCTGCGAGGGCTCACAGGGAAAGCTGCGCGTATCAAAGAGCGCCGGTACCGACCAGGCGTGGATAACATCCGGGCCGCAGCACCGGTATCCGTAGAGGTTCCATCTCCGGTTATGGAAGCTACAGATGTGGAATTCGCGCCGGTAGCGACCGATACTGAAGTCACGGCAGAGAACAGTGTAGCAGATACTGCTGATGAGACCATCGCAGAAACAGTCGCCGATACAGGCAGCGAGAGCTAGAGTAGCACTACTGGGCAGGTGAGCCTGCTTTACTCTTTACATCTCCAATAGGCATTTACAGAAAGGTCCCTCTTTCCAGAGGGCCTTTCTCTTTTAACTTTGATTACAGGCACCAGAGAAAATAGAACAACCGGCCTCTGCTAATCTGCTACAATGCTCACATGAAGCAATCAATTACAGGTGAGGCGGCGGCAGTGGCGATCAAAAACGCCAGGCGGATGGTGCCCGACTGGGAACACGAGATTGATCTGTGCGCCAAAGGTCATTCTATGGTGGCGGGGGTAGACGAGGTAGGGCGTGGGGCCTGGGCCGGGCCGCTAGTTGCAGGCGCAGTGATATTGCCCTCCCCTGATGCGCTTCGTCTTCGAGGTGACACTGAGCTGTTGGAGGAACTCGCCTGCTTGCGGGACAGCAAAATGCTAACGCGCGCAAAGCGTGAGCGTTTGCTGGAGACGGTAAAGACCGGGGCTGTGGCAACCGGAATCGGCCTTGTATCGGCAAGACTGGTCGACCTGATAGGTCTTGGGCCTGCCAACAGGCTGGCGATGGCCAGGGCTGTGCGCGCTCTAGGAGTGTGGCCAAGCTACCTCGTTATCGATGCCTTCAAGTTGCCTGCGGTGCCCATCCCACAGAAACCTATTATCAGGGGAGATGCCACCTGCATCAGCATTGCGGCGGCCTCAGTGGTCGCTAAAGTAGCACGCGATAAGATAATGGACGATTGGGATGCGGAATATCCCGGCTATGGCTTCGCCTCTCACAAAGGCTATGGTACTCGTGCTCATATAGACGCTTTGCGGCAACTGGGTGTGTCACCCTTGCATAGACGCTCGTATGCGCCCATAAAGGCTATGCTTAGAGGCGAGCCGTGGCCGCTGGAAATATGCGCAGACGACGAGGAACCTGGCGCTGAGTAGCAGGAAAGATGAGGGCAGAAGCTCTACTGGTAAAAGGGGAGAGGACGCCGCCGCACGTTTTCTGACCCAGCGGGGCTGTGTGATAACAGATCGCAATTGGCGAGCGAAGACCGGCGAGATAGACCTCGTAGCCATGTGCCCCGCAGACAAGCTGTCAAGCATAACACTCGACGCGGCTGAGCATGTGCTTGTTTTCGCAGAAGTTCGCACGCGGCGCGGAAGGGGTGGGCTTGCTGAGGAGTCGATAACGCGGCGCAAGGCATCAAGTATGTTAGCGGCAGCACACGCATACCTCGAGTCCCACGCTTTGGATCCCAATCAGGTTGCGTGGCGGATCGACCTTGTGGCCATTTCAGTGCAGAGCGAGAGTATCAAGTCGATAAACTGGGTAAAAGGAGCGCTGGACGAATGGCTTCTGGAACCTTGAAAAGCCTGGCGCCTGATTGAGTCCTTTCGCCACAAGGCTCTGCACGCCATATTGGGAGAAGCTAGGCCCAATACAAACTGGGCCAGCTTTCACTTGACGCATATTAGATTTTTGCGCTAAACTGCCTCTGCTAAGCTGGCATATAGCTGTCCGGCGACCATATTCCAACTGCAAGACGGCTCGAATTGAGTGGAGGCATCTTTGGTCCAGACACTTGAACATCTTGAACATACGGGGACCCAGGAGGACGCTGCAAACGGCAGCACTCTCGTCCAGGGCAAGATTTCGCTCGTGCTGCCCGCACATAACGAGGAGCCCAACATACGTGCAGTAGTTGAAGAAGCAGCACAAGTACTGCCTACTGCCTTTTCGGACTATGAAATCGTCGTAGTAAACGACGGGTCGAAGGACCGTACGCTCGAGATATCGCAGCAGCTTGCCGAGGCAAATACCCATGTGCGAGTGGTGAATCACCCGGTGAACCGAGGGTACGGGGCAGCCGTTACCAGTGGCTTCAATGCTGCTACCGGCGACTTTATCATGTTCATGGACTCGGATCGCCAGTTTGATATCAACGATATACATCGTCTTACACCATTTGTCCCCGACTATGACATTGTGGCGGGTTATCGCATCAAGCGCAACGATCCCGCACACCGCTTGCTAAACGCTAAGATCTTCGGCACGGTAGTGCGCTTGCTCTTTCCTATCAAGGTGAGAGATATAGATTGCGCCTTCAAGATCATACACGCAAGCGTGCTACACGGCATCAACCTTCAGTCGCCGGGCGCACTGATCAATACCGAAATACTCGCTAAGGCTGCAGTACAAGGTTGCACGCTCATAGAGGTGGGGGTCAACCACTATCCACGCATGGAAGGCGAACAATCAGGGGCCAACTTGCGGGTAGTCGTACGCGCTTTTCGCGAGATACTACGTTTGTGGTGGAGA
The DNA here is from genome assembly GCA_030945985.1 of Chloroflexota bacterium. Classification (GTDB taxonomy): domain Bacteria; phylum Chloroflexota; class Chloroflexia; order QHBQ01; family JADMIH01; genus JADMIH01. The sequence continues at coordinate 4,493 of JALYYZ010000077.1, read as the reverse complement.
ATGCGCACCTATACGCCGCCTAGTGGAGAGGTCATACAGCCTCCACCTATGTGGAGAGGTTATATCCTCTTCGCCTCTATTGCAGCCGGCGGTTTGCTCTTCCTGAGAGCTATATTTCGTCTCATCAGAAGGTAAATAGGCATATGACCGTCGACGTGGTGAACCTAAGCGAGAAGTTGAGCCTGTTCCAGGACTACTGGAGCCCGAAGATCGTGGGCGAGCTAAACGACTCGCATGTTAAGCTGGTGAAGCTCAAAGGCGAGTTTACCTGGCACCACCATGATGTTGAGGACGAACTCTTCCTTGTTCTGAAAGGCAAGTTGCTGATCCGGCTCCGCGACCGAGATATACATCTTCACGAGGGCGAATTCGCTATTATCCCGAGAGGCGTCGAGCATTTGCCCGTGGCGGAAGAGGAAGTACACGTGTTGCTCCTGGAGCCCAAATCGACGCTAAATACAGGCAACGTACAGAACGAAAAGAGCGTTCCTGACCCCGAGCGTCTCTAGTTGGTACGGCCTGGCAGTCTGATCCCTGATCACAGCGCGAAAGGCTTGCAGTGTGGAGTAATTAGCTATATCGGTCGGGCATAGGTCAGGAACTAAATACAAATGGGCAAACGGAAAGTTGGAAGGCTGAAAAGTATGTCCGACACAACGGTCAGAGACGTAAAGACTGAAGGGCGGAGTCCTAAGTCCCACGAGCTTTACCTACGCGCGCTTCATCTTTTTCCAAGTGGTGTAACGCACGATAACCGCTACTCCGGCGAGGCTGAGCCTGTATATATTGACCGCGCCAAGGGTTCCCGCAAATGGGACGTGGACGGCAAAGAGTACATCGATTTTTGGATGGGGCATGGCGCGCTATTACTTGGACATGGACACCCGGCTATTGTTGAGGCCGTGCAACACCAGATAGGCAGGGGCACACACTATGGAGGGTCACACCCGCTCGAAGTGGAATGGGGTGAATGGATACAAAGGCTGGTACCCTCCGCCGAGCGTATAAAGTTCACCAGTTCGGGCACAGAGGCCGCTATGATGGCTGTGCGGCTTGCGCGGGCGTGTACAGAACGTCCGAAGTTTCTCAAGTTCCAGGGTCACTTTCACGGTTGGTCGGACGCCATGACGGCTGGCTTCCACGCCCCGTTCGACGTTCCCTCCTCAGTTGGTGTTTCACAGGGTGTATTAGAGGACGTGATCGTCGCGCCCACCGACCTGGAGGAAGTAGATAGGCTCTTCGGTGAACACAGCAACGAGATAGCGTGCGTGATACTTGAGCCGACGGGGGCATCCTATGGAACCATACCGTTGCCGGAAGGATTTCTGGCAGGGCTTCGCGAGATAACGCACAAGCATGGAGCCCTGTTGGTATTTGACGAGATAGTTACGGGCTTCAGGTACTCGCCGGGTGGCGTGCAAGCAGCAACGGGCGTCATACCGGATCTGACCACGTTGGCTAAGATAGTGGCAGGCGGGTTGCCCGGTGGGGCTGTAGTGGGCAAAGTAGACGCAATGTCGGCGTTGGAGTTCAGGACAGACGATCCTGAGTGGAACCGGTACAGGCGTATCAACCATCCAGGCACGTTCAACGCGAACCCCTTGAGTGCGGCAGCAGGCATTGCCATGTTGGAGGCTGCGTCTACTGGTGAAGTACAAACGAAGATCGCCAAGACGGGTACGGTCCTTGTTATCGAGATGAACAAAGCCATAGAGAGCCTGGGTATCGAGGGGAGCTGCGTGTACGGCGACGGACCGATCTTCCATGTGCTGTTGGGCAGGGGCGCCAGAGTAGATGCAGAGGGCAGATTGGAACGAGGATCGGCAGATACGCTCACTCTCCGGCAGGCAAACAAGCCCGAGGTAAAGAGGGCGCTGCAAGATGGCATGATGAGCCGTGGTGTAGACTTAATGTCCGGTCACGCAGGTATTATCTCTTCGGCGCACACCCCGGAGGATCTATCGCTCACAGTGGCTGCATTCCACGACACCTTGCGAGACATGAAGTCAGTAGGGCTCGTCTAGTGCTGAACCCACAGCGACTATTTCTGGAATCGGTCGCTAGCGGTCACCTGAATGACAAATAGGCGCTCAGGCCTCGCTGAGGCAGCAACCCTCACAGCGGTACTGCTTGCGTACAGCAATGGGCTGGGGTGGTGGGTTCAGCGTAGAGGGAAGAGCCAGGATAGTCTGTTTCATACTCTAAACCCAGCAGCCCTTGTAGGCATGCTCTTCTATGCTCACAGGAGACACGTACACCTCGGCTCGTTGGGAATACGAAGGCAGGGGATAGGCAAGTCGCTGGTGTGGGGCACCATATTAGGCGTGGCGCTCTCCGGTCCACCCCTGCTCTTCTTCTACAAACCTATACTGCTCGACACGCCACTCGAGTATGGACCTGTCCGCAGTATGTCACAGAGAGAGATGCTCCAGGACGTGCTGGTGAGAGTACCGGTAAGTATTGCGCTTCTGGAGGAGCTAGCCTTTAGAGGACTGCTCTACACCTTTCTACGGAGGCAGATCTCCGCCCGCTCGACTATTGCCCTCACATCCCTCGCCTTTGCAGGTTGGCACTTTACCGTGACTGCCTCTTCCGCAGCCCAAACGAACATCGGCGAGGCCGCTCGCCTACCGAGATTCCTCAAGGCGTACGTAAAACCTCTCTCAGTGGCAGGTGGTATGCTCGCAACGGGCCTTGCCGGTGTAGGCTTCGGACTACTGCGAGAGCGGACCGACAATTTGGCCGGGCCTGCGCTGGCACATTGGATCGTAGACAGTACTATGATCTGCGCGCTATGGCTCAAGAAGCCCGAACTCAAAGGCTAACCCGCGCGTTCTGCTGACTACCAGGCTCTAATAAGGCCAGCAAAAGCGTAGGGTCAATATCCTGAACAAACACCACCTTGTGGCGCGAGTTGCTGCCCGATGTTAGTGAAAGCGTACACTTCGGCACCCGAAGCACATCCGCAAGGAATCGCAACAAGGCTTTATTGGCGGCGCCTTCAACAGGTGGAGCAGTGAGAGCTACTTTCAGCTCGCCGTTGTGGACACCTAACAGACGGTTGGACGATGATCTTGGCGCTACGAATACCTTGAGGAAAGCCCCGCCCGGTGCGGTGCTAATGCCGTAATCTAGGGGGTTCAGCAACGTCAGCTACAGCTTACTTACGGCGAGATGGACGGCGTGCAGCCGTCGCCGCAGACTTGTTGCTACTAGCTGAGGCTGGGCCGACACCAGCTTGCTGTATGGCAAGAACAAAGGCGGCAGGGTCGACCGGAGTAAGTATGAGGAGCCGGTCGTCATTGAGCGTGAGGAAAACGCTGTTCCGAGCGTTGGTGCCATATGCGGTCGCTTGGACTGATCTCACATCAAGAGGCTTACGCACCTGCACGCGTCCAGCCCAGCCGAAGACGCCACCGATGCTCAGGAAGGTAGGATTGTAGAACGCGCCCATATCAGGCTGGTTCTGTACACGAATTACGTTACTGAGAGGGATCTGCACACGACCTGGCCCGGAGCGCACCACAACTAAATTCCCGTCGCCTACAAGATAGCCACGCACAGAGCGAACGTAAGCAAATATGAGAATTACCAGCGAAGCGACTACTACCCCGAAATTATAGAGATCATACTCTCTCATTGTAGCAATGCGAAAAGCAAAGTACAAAAAGGTTAGAGCGTAGCCGAAGGTCCATATACGTGCGGTCACGCTTAGAGGAGCCACCTTGAAGTGTGATTGCAATTAGTTCTCCAGTCATGCAGCAGATACGGTGCTAGCAGAGATATGGAATATAGCAGGTCACGGAGCCGAGGTCAACAAAAGAATGTCGTTAGCCTCCTGTAAATGCCATGGGTAACTATATAGCATGATGCTGATATACCTTCCTATATGTCTCCCCCAATGTGTCTACCAATGAATATCACAAGGCGCGCGGCTTTGCGGTTCCAAACCACTATATATGCCTGCCGAAAAGCGGTAGAAAAGCCGCGCTAATTTGCTTGACATTCAGTAAGTGGTTCCATATAATAACAAAGCCATAAGGTAAACGATTAAGAATCAAACAGCAGGAGCACTGATTGCAACATAGCAACCAACCAGGTCGTGAGATTTAGTGGTTACTGTTGCGCCGGTTGAATAGACCGGTTTTTGTATGCTCTAAAGAGGCGAGAAAGCGAGCGAGAGCAATTCTCCTCAAAAGGTGCAAATTACCTTGACAAGGCCCTGGCTGTTTGATATAATTGTTTTTGTGCCCCAGAAATGTGGGTACAACAAGAACCTTAACAACTGAAGAGTGAAGAGACAGAGATAGGAAAAAGTCAGTTCTTCCAAACGCTTATGAGGAAGCCGAAGGGTTTCCAAAAAAGTTCTTGTTTGGAGAGTTTGATCCTGGCTCAGGACAAACGCTGGCGGCGTGCTTAATACATGCAAGTCGAACGGTACTACTTCGGTAGTATAGTGGCGGACGGGTGAGTAACACGTAGATAACCTGCCC
>JALYYZ010000263.1 GCA_030945985.1 Chloroflexota bacterium | reverse complement strand
CCTATTCGGCCGCTATGTTGCGATGAACCACGCCACTAGGGGGTGTTTGCAAATAGCCTGCGGTAGATATAGACCGCCCTGTGACTAAAGTCACGGGCTACACTTGGGAAGTCTCCTTCGGAGACTCCGTGGGACATCTGAGTCCCGTAGGGACTTCCCAACGTGTAGCCCGTGACTTTAGTCACAGGGCGGTCTATATCCACCGCAGGCTATTTGCAAACACGCCCTAGTGGCGTGGTTCATCGCAACATAGCGGCCGAATAGGCCCATAGGCACCCTTGTGATATTAGATGTCAATCGCCGTGAATATAAGGTCAGATCAAGCGCCGGATGCTAACCACTAATAACCTGTCACTAATAACCGGTCACTGGTCACCGGTCACTGGTCACTGGTCACACTAACCCAGCGATCCTCGTGGGAGCTGAGCAGGATTGCTTCCGCGACGAGCATCTCGCGATGCCCGTCCTCAAAGGTGGGGAAATCGCGGGGCGCGCTCAGATCACCTCGCTCGATGTAGCTGTAGATCGCGTGGTAGAGGGCCTTGAACGTGTCGGGGAAACCCTCGCTTTGTCCGGCGGGGTAGAAGGCGAAGCGGCGACCCTCCGGGGATAGCAGCGTCGGGTCCTTTAGCAGCAGTCCGTTAGCGCTGTTGCGGTGGCCGATCCACAGCTCGTTAGGCTGCTCGCCGTCCCAGGCGATGGAGCTTTGCGAGCCATCGATCTCGTAATATATACGGTTCTTGCGCCCGGCGCTCACCTGGGAGACGGACATCATGCCCCGCGCGCCACCTGTGTAGCGGAAGAGCACGCCCGCGTAGTCCTCCGTGCTGATGGCTTGCTCCACGTATTCGCCAGGTGTCTGAGTTTGATGTGTGGGTATTTCAACGTTGTTGGCCGGCTTACGACGCACGGGCAAAAACGTCTTGAAGTCGGCCAGCACTGCCTCGACCTGCAAGCCTGTGATATACGACATCAGGTCGATCCAGTGAGAGCCGATGTCGGAGACGGCCCTCATCCTCCCGCCGCGCATGGGTTCGAGCCGCCAGTTCCAGTCGGTGGGCAGCAGCAGCCAATCTTGCAGGTATGAACCCTGGACTATGTACACCTCGCCTAACTCCCCGCCCCTGACCATCTCACGGGCATGCTGAGAGATGGGGTAGTAGCGAATGTTGAAGTTTACCGCGCTTATAAGGTCGCTTTCCCGCGCCAACTGAACAAGCTGAGCCGATTCGTCTGGGTGCATCGCGAGCGGCTTTTCACAGATAACGTGCTTACCTGCCAGCAAAGCCGCCCTTGCATGAGGGAAATGGAGGTGGTTGGGCGAGGCAATATGGACTATTTCAACGTCAGGGTCGGCAAGCATTTCCCCAGCCGAGCCGTACGATCTGGATATGCCAAGCTGCTCTGCTTTCTCAGCTGCACGCTCAGCGCTGCTCCCCGCGAGGGCCACAACCTCGACGCCCAGCCGCCGCAACGCTTCTACATGGACCGGCCCTATAAAGCCTGTTCCTATTACGCCTGCCCGCAATTTCGGTGCTTTCAAGGCTCACCCTCCTTTGAGGGGATTAGAGAGTGTTAGAACGATCTTCAGGTTACAACGATCTTCAGGTTGCATGGGGCATGGCTCGCGTTGCGGGTCAGCAGTTGTGGGCATGGCTCGCGGGACGGTCGAGTTGGAACTATGGGCAGAGATGGCTTCCTCGGAAGAACGGCTCGCCAACCACGCGCCAAGACCATCAAAGTATCATCGATTGTACACAGGCCCTTTTCTCTTGAGGCAACAAGGCCGTCCCGCCAATGTTCCAGGCGAGAAAGATAGCAAAATAGCCTCCCACGAATGCAGTGGCGGTTTCAATCATTCTCAATCATTCTATTGTAGAGGAGAGTAACGTGAAAACAGTTCTACAATCGTTGCGAGCAAGACAAAGGTGCTATACATTTGCAACACACCAGGCAGCCCCAACGGATAGGCGAAACATACTCTAATTCTACAAGGTCGTCAAGAAGCTAGTCCCACACAATCTGTACCCACAAACATTGAGCACTGTGGGTCGGTACTTTGTTGGTTTTGGCCAATAGGTTTCTAGGCATAGGAGCTGGCGAAATCAGGAGTGAGAAAGCGTCCGAGATGAGCACGAAATGCTCCCACCCTTGCTAGTCTTGTCTCTACTGTCCCACTTGCGAAGGCAGCCGTTCCCAAACCGACAAAGTACCGCTATAGATATGCTACTTGCTGTAGTCTGCTTATTCGAGCCAACTTTCGTCGGATCCAGTCTAGATACATTGGCCCTACCCTCTATCGGTGGAAGCCCTTTGTAAGAGCGTGATTTTGTGATAGAGTGGGGTCATGGACTATATTGAGCACCTCGATCAGACGTTGAAGCCCACGCGAAGGAGCGATATGCGGGTGCTTGACCTATTCGCCGGTTGCGGTGGACTAGCACTTGGTTTTGAGGCTCAGGGGTTCGAAACACACGGCTATGAAATGAATGCCGCTTGCTGCGCAACCTATCGGTGCAACCTCTTGGGTACTTGCACTCAGGCCATCCTAACAACCGATACGGATTTGCCGCCTGCTGATGTAATTATTGGGGGGCCGCCCTGCCAGCCTTTCAGCGTTGGAGGCAATCAACTGGGTCTTGCCGACAGTCGTGATGGGTTCCCGGCATTTATCTCGGCAGTGAAGCGCCTACAGCCCCGCATCTGGCTTATTGAGAACGTGCGTGGGCTCCTTTACAAGAACAAGTGGTATTTAGACGAGATACTGCACGCTCTAAGATCATTAGGATATGAAACAGAAATGAGGCTTTTGAACGCAATGCATTACGGCGTTCCTCAAAATCGAGAGCGTTTGATTATTGTTGGTCACAGAGGCAAGTTTCACTTTCCCGGCACCCACAGCTATATAGTGACCGCCGGGGAGGCACTCGGAGAGATGGCAGTTGCAGCACCTGATGGATCACGCTTCTTGACCGCAAGTATGGACGCCTATGTTGCACGTTATGAGAAAGCCTCATCCTGTATTAGCCCGAGGGACTTACGCCTGAATAAACCAGCACGCACTCTTACATGTAGAAATCTGGCCGGTGCCACGGGTGACATGCAGAGGATAAAGCTGCCGGATGGCCGCAGGCGACGTCTCCTTATGCGAGAAGCCGCACGCCTGCAAAGTTTCCCTGATTGGTTTCAGTTCAAAGGCACCGAAACAGAGCGCTTCAACCAGATCGGTAACGCTGTACCGCCTCTCTTTGCATATCATCTCGCCTCAAGCATACGAGCATATCTTGAGGCCCCGGAGCAGCCCTCTAGTGTTCACTATGAACAGCCACGTGTTCCTGTCCAGATGTCGCTGCCAATGATATGAACTACACTGCTGACAACCCTGAACATTTCCGTAAGATGCTCAACAACTTGCCCTCCTTCAGCGCCAAAGCCGACCCCGTGAAGAACAAGATCTGTGAAGCACTCTGCATTATGCACAGGCTCGGTGTGCCAATCCAAGGCACGCCACTCCGGCTGGAGAGGGCGGGTATGGCCCTCTTGGCGGTAGCCGGTATAAACGCTGCGACAGATTGGAGCGCTGCTGTTGACAAGCAGTCAGGATACTCACTTAGGACGCGCGAGATTATCACCTATGTCAATAAGCACTTCGGCGAGAAGATATCTTCCGGATCTTATGATGATGTACGCCGTCACGACTTGGCGCTGCTCCAAGCAGCGGGAATCGTCGTTGGCACAAAACCTGACGCTGCGCGTAATGACTCAAGGCGAGGATACGCACTCGACCCGGGCTATGCTGATCTCATCCGACAGTATGGCACGGTACATTGGGAAGAGAGGGTCCACCTTTTCATGACGGGCAGGGAAACTCTCACAGAGACGCTGACAGGCAGCCGGTTCTGGCCAGTGAGCGCCGTAACTCTACCTTCAGGTGTTACCTTAGCCTTCGGTCCGGGCAAGCACAACGATCTCCAGCGGGCGATAATCGAGGAGTTTTTGCCCAGATACGGTTATAGCGCCGAAGTGCTATACGTTGGAGATGCTCAGACCAGATCACTGGTGAATGACGCGGCGAAGCTGCACGAATTGGGATTTTTTGACCTAAAGCATGGAGAACTCCCCGATGTCGTTGCCTACTCTGCCTTGAAAGGCTGGATCTATGTAATAGAGGCTGTTTGGACCGGCGGTCCCGTCCATGCAGTTCGAAAGTTGAAGCTGGACAAACTCCTCGCCCGTGCCAAAGCTCCTGTGGTATATGTGACCGCCTTTCTTACGAGAGGTGACTTCCGTAAGCACGCCGCCAACATCGCTTGGGAGACTGAAGTCTGGATTGCTGCGCACCCGGAGCACTTGATCCACTTTAATGGTCACAAGTTCATGGGGCCCTATCCCCAGGAGCAGAGGGATCTCAGCGCCGGGCGTGCTGCCCCTCAATCCATAGAGACTTCGCCTGATTAGTCTGACCTGCCCGTCTATTGATTTGTCATTCCGGGGCTTACGAGCCGCATCAGAAGCGGGGTTTCGGTCGAAGAGCGCCACGCGGCGCAAGGACACCGCACCCGCCCGAGCCAACTGCGGCGGCACGCGCACCGACTAGCATACTCTGTACAGGGTGCCAGGTCCAAGCACTGGACCTGGCACCCACATTCAGCACTGCGCTCAGGTAGGCACTCCATCGGCAACCTTGCTTATCGGCGTGATCTTGACGGCTGTGATAATGTAATAAGTCAGCTAAATTCTTGGTGAGGTGAAGAGGAGGAGAGCCGTGGGATTGCAACTATACATGACAGGTCTGACCGTTCAGGACATGGGCAAGTCGCTGGAGTTCTATCGCCGCCTCGGTGTAGGGTTCCCTGAAGTGGGCGAGCAGGTGACGCATGTGGAGGCCAGAATGCAGGGTGAATATACCCTCTTCCTCGACTCCAAGCCTATCAGCCGCGGCCAGGCCGAGAAAGCGGAGGCACTCGACGGCTACAGCGTACTGCTGGAGTTTTACATGGAGAGCCGAGCACTGGTCGATGCGAAGTACAAGGAGCTGACGGACTTCGGCTACGAGAGCTACCGCCCACCTTTTGAGGTAGGCAGGATCGGCATGTACTTCGCCCTTGTGAACGACCCAGACGGCCACACCGTTCTCCTCTCCGCTGATCTTCAGGTTGCGGCATTACCTGATGAATTATAATAGAGAGTCCTTGCTTGGTCGGGCAGACTTTATTGTCGACCTTCCCGAAGCCCAGCGACATCAAACTACACCAGAAGAAAGGGAGATTGAATAGGTGTTCAGTAAGATCAGGAATTACACATTGACGTTGGCCTTGAGTAGCATGGTAGCGGCTGGCCTGGCCGGGTGTGGTGGCGACACCGCGCAGTCAACGGCAACGCCGGTGGCAGCCGTTGCCACGGTTGCAGCGACTGCAGCAGCCTCCACTCAAGCTGTTGCTACGGTAGCGGTAACGGTACCCGCAGCGACTGTTGCCTCTGGTGCGCCCGGCGCTACTGCGGTTGGAACAGCGAGCGATACCGGGTCAGGCACAGGCACAGGCATAGGCACTCCGGGAGCGGGGGCCGCAGTTACTTACACGACCTATACCGATCCAGCAAAGAGCTATATTATCGACTTGCCTGCGAGCTGGGCTACCTCTGAAATCACGGGCGGCCTCTCTATTAGCGCTCCCGCCGATGCAGGTGAAAAGACGGTGCCTATGCGCATCCTGATCACAGCCATAGACGTGGGACAGAAGGTATCACCAATGGAACTATCCAATGCTACTGAGACCCAACTGAAGGTAATAAGGGGCGACAGCTACAAGAACAGAAGCACATCTCACATGGGTAACGCGACCATGGTGGACTACACCTTCGAGGTTTCGGGCACAGAGTATAGAGCCCTCACTGACGTAGAACAGCGGGGCACCATCTTGTATAACCTGACCATATTCAACATATCAGGGACCAACTACAAATACAACCCTATAATAGACCACGTAAGGGCAAGCTTCAAGATTGTGAACGCGTCAGGTACGGGTATGAGCGGCCTCGGTCTAGACACGACGGGTGGTGCATCGACCCCTGGCGATACTACCACTACACCGGCTCCCGGCGCGGCGACAAGTACAGGTGGCAGCGCATCGACGCCTGGGGCGGCGCTAACATTCCAGGGCAAGACGCAGACGCTGAATGTGCCGAAGGTCGGCACGGTAGATGTGACGGTCAACTCGCTCAGGCACGAAACCACAGGCCAGAGCGCCCCGAAGTCGGGCCGTGATTACGTGATACTCAACGTCACCATCAAAAACAACACCAGCACAATATTCCACGTCTCCTTCCTTGCCGATGCGACACTGACCGAC
>JALYYZ010000073.1 GCA_030945985.1 Chloroflexota bacterium | reverse complement strand
CCACATGGGCCGCGTCGCCCATGATGGCTCTACTCTTCTTGGCCCGCGCTGGGACCGCTACGGTCGCACGCCCTATGGGGAGGTCGAGCCTGGTAATGTCTTCACGCTTGAGCTGGGAACTCATGTTCCGGGACGTGGCTATATTGGGTTGGAAGAAGATGTGCTGGTTACTGACCAGGGAGTAGAGTGGCTGAGCACTCCACAGCGCGAACTCTGGTTAGTTTAGCTTTAGAAGCCCTGTAAAGTCTCTTTCATATGGAGGGTAAAGAGCCTACCAACATCAAGTTGGTAGGCTCTTTTGTATGACCTGTTATGAGCTTACAGGCAAGTTGCCACGTTTACTTCCCGCCGCGCGCGGTCCAGGCTTGCCGCCCCAGAGCGCCTAGCAGCACATTGTACGGGGAACTATTTTCCGGGTGGGCTTCCATGCGTACCCTCTCGAAGTATTGCACAGTGTACTCCTTACCGTCGCTCCCCTTTTCACGAAGCTCTTCGCTAATAGGAAGGCCGGATATCGAGAGCCCTCCATGCGCCTGCCAGTAGGTGTAGAAGAGCGTGCTTACATTGTGCTTTGTCTCCGGGAAGAAGTGGTGCGCACTATCATTTATTGCGGCCACCGGTCCTTCAACTGCATGGAATTGCCTGCCGAGCAAGCCCAATAGGACTTCGTAAGGTGTGCCCTTGTTCTCCGGGTGCAACTCGAAGCGAGCTCGCTCAAAGTATTGCACAGTGTAGCTCTTGCCATCGGTTGGGCTTACCTCAACAAATGGGTCTGAAATAGGGTAACCGAATTGCGCAAGGCCGCCATACTTGTTCCAGTACGCTTCCATTGCTTTGCACATGCTATGTCCCGTTTGTGGGAAAGATGTGCCCCCGTCGCACGGGCTGGGTCCATTCTTCCAGAGGCTTGTATATTTGCGCGTCAGGTCCAGGTAGCGGTTGCCGTATGTGGCGCTCGGCTCGATCTGGCTGCCTTCGAACCATTCGTTCCAGCTTGTGATCGAAATCCATTCGGGGTTGCTGGCCATTGCTGCTTGCCAGCTCTGGTCATACAGCACGCCGTCTAATCTGGGGAAGACTTTAGGGGTGGCCCTGGGAGGCACCACACGGCTCTCATCCCAGCCTGGTATCACTCCGGCTGTCCACGTGCGCTGGGTGCCGTGCGCAGCATTGTACTGGCTCACAGTCCCCCGCCACTGGCTATCAACCTGGGCCACGTTAGTAGTCGCATTCCACTTGCCCGCGCTGAACAGGTGAACGTTGTCGAAGACATCAAGGTACGCCGGGTCCGTCGTGTCGACGGACCATATCTGCTGGCTGGTTGGGTCGACCTTCTGCCTGACCGCCCTCCAAGCTGCTGGGCCACCAAGCGACTGGGGAGACCAGAAGAAGACTACCGGCTTGCCACCGTAGTGGAGATAAGCCGGATGGTTGGCATATGCATCGATAGCTGTGCTAAGCTGCGACGCTACATCGCCGTGCTGCATTGCTGAATCTGTCTCGAAGTAGATCGCTGCTTGGAAGCGGTGCGCCTGCGCTGCGGAGAGAAGTTTCGGGAAGGCAAGGTCTGTCTCCGCCCCGGTGCCGGTCCACGAGCTAACAAAAGCGTCTATACCCGCAGTTTGCGCCTGTGTGACCTGGCGGTCGATAACATCGGCGTGGTTCGAGATGTAAGGCTCGACCGGTGCGTCGCTCATCTGGCCGCTACTGAAGCTACTAGAGCCATACCACATATAGTAGAAAGCAAGCACTAGCTTGCCGTTAGACTGTGCGATTGGAGCTGCGGTTGCCGATCCCGAACCGGCAATAAGTGGCAGCAGGAGCACGGCAAGGGACATCAGAAGAAAGGTGCGAGAGCTTCTTAGTCTTATCATATCTCCCCCTTTTAACGTGTTTATACGCCGGGGCAAAAAGCTACCGGCCTCATATTCATGATTGGTGTTCTAATCATAATGCACAACGGCGGTGAATACAAGATACCGAGCATGGCAAATTAGTACCTGTTTGCAGATCGTTTCGACTATCAAATGAGCTGCAGTGACCTGTGTACTTCCCTGCCTTAGCTTCGATAGCCCGTGAGCCCAGGACCAGACAGTCCCACAGGCTCTAGCAACTCACCATCTAGGTAGTGATTGTGTTGTTGCATTTGATCTCACATGGTGATATGGAAAGCAACCAGTAATACTTTCCTGGTAAGCTACTAGCCGCGTTTTTATACCTAGAACGCGTACGATGCGCCAACTGCGTGAGTCCTAATGACTACAGTTTACCCATCGTGGTACAATCGTGTTGTCACAGCGACCCTGAGACGATTCTGCTGCCGGAGCACATGAATGCTTGCTGCCCTTATTCTCTTTGTTACTCTTGGTCTCGATACCCTGGCCGTTTCGGTTGGCCTCGGTCTATCGGCATTGCCGCGCACGCTCTGGCTTCGTGTTGGGTTGACCTTTGCTCTCTTCGAGGGCCTGATGCCCCTGGTGGGACTGTTGGCCGGCCAGGGCCTGAGCGCTTCTCTTGGTGAGTGGGCGGGGTATCTCGCTGCCGTGCTGCTGATTGTGGTTGGCCTCCTGGCGATTCGTGAGGCGCTTTCGGACGAGGAAGATAGCGAGGGCGTACTGCGAGCGGACGATCTCTCCGGCAAAAGGCTCTTATTAGTGGGCCTTTCGGTTAGCCTGGACGAGCTGGCGGTCGGCTTCTCTCTTGGGGTGCTGGCCGTGCCCGTCGGCCTGGCCCTCGTATATATTGCGGCGCAAGCCTTTGCTTTGACCTTCCTGGGGCTAGCGCTTGGCGGCAGGTTGGGCGAGAGGGTAGGCGAAAGGGCAGAACTGGCGTCAGGTGTAGTATTGAGCTTGCTTGGAGTGGCTCTCCTTGTCAGCCAGGCCACTGGAAGCCATTTCTTGTAGTCTGGAGCCCTGCCCGCCGTGGGCGACCTCCGGAATAGCAGATAAAGAGCCGATTTCACCTCGTGCGCGTACCATATATGCAGTTGTCCTCACGCTTCCTCCGCATAGTGCGACGCTGGCTGCCCAACTTATAGTGAACTCCCGAAAGGTCAACCAAAGGTCAACCTATGTTAAAGCTGACGGCAAGTATCCTGATGCTGCTTGCTTTGTTCCACCTACTGTCTGACCATGAGATGGCTCAGCAACTGCCAAACGGTACCCTGGCCAAGGGCCATATAGAGCCAGTTGCCAACGGTTCACTCTATGTGGGTGTGCTCGACCGCACCCTGGCCCCAGGTGAGGCGGTCACGCTGAACGGCCCTCCAGGTTTCCTTCTCGCTGAGAACGGCACAATTAAGTTGCAAGGCAAGTTGCAGGACCTGCCGTGGCCTCCCTCCGTGCAGCAAGGGACAGCCGTTTTCTTGCAGGGCAACGTGGCTTACCAGGTGAGCAACGATACGACGGCGCCTGTCAGGTACCGCTTCTTAGGTCTGGGCGCGCATGGTGCCGTTGCCGATGCCACTTATGAAATGCTGCCGATACCTTGGGGTCCTGGCGCGGGGAAGGCATATGATGTCCAGATCGACCGCTCCTCTTTTCCAGGGGGCACAGCAACAGCGTGGCACTACCACACCGGCCCGGCCTTTGGTGTGCTCGACAGCGGAACATGGGAGAATCGCCAGGTAGATGGTGGTACGCTACTCATACCCACCCCCGGCTACTATGTACAGCCGGCAAACAAACTGCACCAACTAGCCCAGGTTGGCTCAGGCGGCACTGTTCTAATAATTCAGTTCTCACCTCCGGGCCAACCACTCACAGGCGGCGGAGAGGGCAGGGGCGCAAAGACGCCGGTCTCAATGCAGCAGGCCACCTCCATAGCTGCCTATGCCAGATCCACGGCAATTGCTGCTGTGACGACTGTGGGCACTCGTGCTCCGTCGCAAAATGCGTCCGGCGCTGCCGCCTCGCCCACGTCCGAAGTGGTTGCTCAGCAGCCGTCCGGCATACTGCACGCTTCTGTCTCGCCTGTGCCGTCCGTTTTGCCCTCCCTGGGCAGTACAGCGGTCAAAGGGGCAGGCACACCCACTGTCACATTACCAGGCATGTTGACCCCACCTACAAACAATGCTCCTGCCTCGAACTTGCCGGTGATAACCTCTGATAAAGCGCCGATGGTCCTGGTGACAGCTCTATTCGTTGCCGCTGTAGCCGCAGGCGCCATCCTTTTCGTGCGTCGTCGTTAGCGCAGGATCAAGAGAGTTCCCTGCGCAAAGGTAGCAACTCCTGAGCTATTTGTTCAAACATAGGGAAACCCTCTGAACTCAGATATGTTT
>JALYYZ010000215.1 GCA_030945985.1 Chloroflexota bacterium | reverse complement strand
CAATAAAGCCTAGCACTATTCCGCCGAGTAGGGCGGGTATAAAGTAAAGGCGGGTGGTGCCGAGTTCAGCCCAGGGGCCCACCGTCAACCCTGAGAAGAGAAATCCGCCGAGGATGCCACCTACAACAGCGGCACCAACACCTCCAAGCCACCCATAAGGCATCCTGCCTGGAACTATCAAGTCTATAACCCAGCCAATGATCAGGAGCATAATCAGCATCGCAATAAAGCCGAAACAACCCATCTACTTAGACCTCCTAAAATTCGCCTGGCCTATATAACCAGGAAGAACGCCAGCACTGACATAACCGGCAGCAGTACGAAACCCGCCAGCCACAAGCCACAGCAGCCACAGCCCGAACCACCACCCGACCTACGCTGAAAGCCTATCTGTGTAACGTCTCTGTTCATCCTTCTCTCCTTCTAGCCGGGCGTTCTACCAGCCTGACTCGAATAGTTGTTTGCGCGGATTGCGACATTTACAACGGAAATCGTACCTCTCTGTTATGCGCAGAGGAAGCAACCTGCATTATCGTTTACCTGCCAGCAAGCGCCGTGTTTGCATAGTGCAGCTTCATGAACCTTTTAGCCTTTAAAAGAAAAACAAACAAACCAAAACCCAGCGGGTTTTGGTTTGTTTGTTTTGGAAAGAAGTGCTCTTTACTCTACTTCACTTGTGTGCAACTATGCTTTCCAGCAGTGGAACAGCACCGCGACTGCGCGTCTCCGGCGGCAGCATCGGTACAACGCTATAAAGCAAGTAGGGCGCAGCCCTCATGAAGGTTGGAGCCAGCGCCGATTTCTCATACGCGGCATCAAACACCTGCACGGCCGGCACCTCTGCGCGAAGGTTAGGCTTGAGCTGGTTCTCCTGATAGGGCACCCGCAATATAGTTACCACAATGCCCACTACCAGTATCCCTGTAAGGAAGCCCAGGGTCGAGCCTATCAGCTTATCAAACGCTGCTAACCGCCCTTTGACTTCTACATGGCCGAAGAGGTTCAACATAAGGGCCAGCATAATCACAGTGATAAGCACGTCGAGGGCAAGGAAAGAGATAAGATTGGTCACAAAGGTAACGGTGATCTTCATCATACCACCTACCATGACGGCAAAGAGATGGTAGTAGATCGTGGCCAGCAGAAAACCTGTATAGACTGACCCCATCACCATAAGCTGTTTCGGTATGCCACCATTCCATCCAATGTAGATGAACATCAAGAGCAATCCGATGATCAAGAGGTCTAAGTAAGGGATAAAATTGATTAGCTCGCGCATAGTAAAAGCTCCAACCGTAAGGCACTATCTCCCTTATATTGTAAGCATAGCCTTACGGTGTTGTAATAGGAGATAAGTCATACTGCCTGTGAGCCAGGAGTCACGGAGATTGCCGGTCCTAAGCTCCTGTTCAAGGAACATCTTTGGGAAAGATAGAAGCCATTTGGTCACAAACAAATCAAAACCCTATGGGTTTTGATTTGTTTGTGACCTTTTTACCTCTTGGAGAACAAACAATTGAAGCCCCAGGAGGGGCTTCAATTGTTTGTTCTCCCCTTCTTAGTGCCTCTTCAAGCACCCTCTTGGGGAAAGCGCATTTCTTTCCAAAGACAACAAATCAAAACAGGGAGTGTTTTGATTTGTTGTCATACCCTCAAGAGCTAAAAGGTCCATGAAGCTGCATTAAGCATAAAGTAGCGCCTTCAAGAGGCGCGGGCTGGATTATGATGCCGCGTGCCGGCAACCGTAGAGAAAGGGCTCTTTACTATAGCCTGATAGGGCAATTAGCAATTTTGTTCGTAAATTGTGGAAAACCCTATTGACACGAACATTGGTTCTATGATATATTCAGCGTAAGTACCATAGGGAAGGCACAACCTTATGTCGATGCACCAGGTTTCTAGAGAGGAAGAGCAATCATTATGAAAAAGAAAAAATTATCCGAACGCCAACGTTTTATCTTTACCTTTATTGGTGAGTATCTCAGGGAGCATGGCTATGCCCCTTCTATACGCGAGATAAAGGGTGAAGTGGAGCGTGCAGGGTTAGTGCGTACCGCATCAGGTAATACCTCCACTTCGGTGGTAGATTACAATCTCAGGGCGTTAGAGGAGGCGGGCTACATCAGGCGTGACCGCAATAAGTCGCGAGCTATAGAGCTTGTAGATACATCGGGTCGCAGCCGTACCCACCAGGCTTTCTTCAATATCCCTATCGCCCCAACTCCTATTGCTGCCGGTTCGCCTATACCTGTCCTGGAAGACTTGCAGATGGCGCGAGGCGCGGAAGATATGGTTGAGGTCACAGGCGATTTTCTAGGACGCCATGCCGCACACGTTGATCGCTTATATGCCCTTCGTGTGAAGGGTACATCAATGATCGACGCCCTCATCAATGATGGCGACATGGTAATTCTGGAGGCCCAGGAAACTGCGGAGAACGGCCAGACAGTAGCGGCATGGCTGAAAATGGAACAGGAGGCCACCCTTAAGAGGTTCTACCTTGAAGAGGGTCGTGTACGTCTGCAACCAGCCAATAGCACTCTCCAGCCTATCTTTACCGACCCTGAGAACGTGGAGATAAAAGGTCGCGTAGTGGGAGTGATCCGCCGCCTGGATTAACATGGAGACTTAACAACCTGATTAAAGGTATACCAGCGGGGTATACCTCACTTAGAGCACGCCGGCCTGGGCATAACCCATGGCCGGTTCGCCATCCAACCATATTCGCAGATCACCTGTTGTGTTGCTTCCTTATAAGGGAGACGTACAGTTGGAGCGAAGGTCTGGTGGAGCAAAGGTCTGGCAAGCGCATTACGCAGTAGAGAAATTGGAAAGGGGGTTATGCATGGTCATACGATTATCTGGATTGCACACACAAAAGGGCCCGCAGCCGGGGCCTGATCCTGCCTGGGCTCGCTTCAGCCGTGACGTGGCGGCTAAGAAGAATGCCGTGCGTATTACATCACTCAAGCCTGATGTGACGGCTTACCGGGTGCTGGGTGCGGAGCCACCATCTCCACGCCAGGCGGGCGGGATGCTGCCGGTACTGCGCAACAGGCACAACAGTAGCGTTTATATGGCTCCTCTCGGTCGCTTTCAGACCCGCTCTGCCTCTACCCGCAGGGTTCCTGTTGTAGGTGAGATTGCAGCAGGTCAGTACGACGTTACCGTTGCGTTTCAGGAGTACGATTGCCTGGACTATGAAGGGGGAGTGCTTGTGGATGCTGCTCTTTCACGTGAAGGCGCTTACGCTTTGCGTGTGCGCGGCACATCTATGACCCACGTAGGTATCGAGCCAGGCGATCTGGTGGTGGTACGTCCGCAGAGTTGGGCCGATGATGGCGACTTCGTGGTGGCTCATTACACAGGTGAAGAAAGTGGGGCAGGTGGGTCGGAAGGTCTCGCAACCCTCAAGCGTTTCTACAAGCGTCGTGACCATATCTTCCTGCAATCGGCTACCGCGTCCACAGATCCTATACGGCTCTTCCCTACCCGCCGTGGCTCCGGCGCATCCGACCGCGATCCGGTGCGTGTGCAAGGCGTGGTCACAATGGTGCTCAAAGCCTGAGCCACCGACTAACTACTTTTCAGATTTTCTAAGCTCTTCCGAGGTATTTTATGGCGCTGCAAGATGTTCTTGATAAGCAGGCGAATAGCATCGAATATGTGCTGCACACCCACGGTATACGAATACAGGTAGATGGCGGCAGACTATCACCCAGGCTGGCCCACTTCCACTTGTTGCTGCCCCCAGGCGTAAGACCTCAGCAACTTTCTCCTTTTGTACAGGAGATAGCTTCTGTGCTGGGGGTGCAATCTTGCAGGCTGCAATCTGGTGAGAGTGGGATACACCTTGAAGTGCCGCGACCCGATCCTGTACCAGTGCGGCTCCTGCCGCTTGTGCAGAGGGTAGCCGACATAGTACCTCCTGTTACCGCTACTCTTGGTCTTGACTGCGAGGGCACTCCTCTTCTGCTAAGGCTCAATTCGCCGGATGTAGACTCGGTTTTCATCTCGGGAGGTCCCAGGGCAGGTAAGAGCAGCCTGCTCAAAGGTATGTCTCTATCTCTGTCGCTGCATAACTCGCCGGAGCGGGTGCGGCTGCTGCTCATTAGCCTGGACGGCGACGACGCTGCCTTTGGAGGGCTTGAGAACCTTCCCCATCTCGCCTGTCCACTCGCTAATGGCCCTGCTGATGCCCTGCTGAGTCTGCGCTGGGCCGAACGTACCCTCAGCCGTCGCAGCCAATTGGACGCTGACGAGCTTACGTTCGATGACGGCGATGACGCTCTACTTGACAGCCTGTCGATGGGAGCTGAGGAGCCCGACCTTATAGTTATGATCGACGGCGCCGAACGTCTGGGTACAGCAGGTAATGCTCGCTTCCAGTCGGAAGCCTTGCCTTTGCTCAACCGCTTACTGGCTGATGGACCCAAACATGGAATACACCTGGTGCTTTCTTCTGCTGTAGCGGCGCTGCCTGGCATTAACTCCGGGTGGGGCGCGCGTATATCAGGCTGGGTACACTCCCCCGAGGCTGCGCGGCTGGCAACGGGTGTGAAAGGATCGGGCGCGCACAGCCTGCTAGGTGAAGGTGATTTCGTCATCTCGCTCAATGCAGAGCTTATACGTTTTCAGGCCGGCTCGATCACGGACGGTGAAGTGCGAAAGGCGTTAGAGCTTATCCGACAGGGCGCTATGTTCCCCCAGCCCTCCGCTAAATCTGAGGACCTGTCTACCGAGGACCAGTGGTATGGTTATGTATCAAATGAGCCTGTGCCACTGCGTCGCCTTTGGAGTGGGCAGTAAGCGGCGGCAAAATCAAAGGGTTTAAGCCTCATGCCGTGGCTTTCCTGGGCTACATGATCGCCCACGAGTCGTACCATCATGGCGAGATAGGCCTGCTCCTGGGGCAGATGGGCCACCCTCTCGACAAGAAGGTAGCGTATGGCCTCTGGAAGTGGGGCGTCCGATAAACCTTGAGTTTGTGTACTGTGCCCGGCGGCGAGATCAAGCGGGCGTAACACAGAGTTGTTTGAGTTTTAGCCAAGTTCTTATGAGTTAGAAGGTGAGGTTTAGAGCAATGTATGTTCAGAAGAAAGGCCCCTGGAACGACGCGCTGCGGCAGACCTTGCAGCGAGTTTATGATCCAACCACTCGCAATCCTGTGCCCTGGCTCCTTACCGGAGAGGCTGCCCAGGCTCTGCAAGGCGTGAATGTCGAACCTGAAACCCTGGATTTCAGGGCCATCTCACAGTTCGGCTGTGTCTACTTTGCCCAGTTCATGAAGCCCCATGAGGCTCCCGACAACGCTACCACAATCGTCTATAGGCGCGGCGGGAACATGGCCCCTTCCGACAATTGGCGCTCGAATGTTCACCAACGCATAGTCGCATGGAGTGTCGGTGGGCGCGCTTCCTGGCTGGGTCGCTGGTATGTAGACGGCCTGCCTGTGCAAGTATCGCACGTTCGCACCGTGCATCCCGATCCGGTGGGTGCGGCCGTTCGTGAGCATCTCCAGCGAGTCCGCTTCGGTGATTTTGATGTTGCTGTAGTACCTATAGAATTCATGCTTGCCGAGAGCGCCTTGCGCGGTATACCCCAGGCTAGCCACCGCATTCTACATGCCCTTCGTATCTCCGGCTACGATGCTGTGCGCATGCAGACCGCACTAGCAACCATTCCTCGTGAAAAAGCCTATCACCTTTCTCGCCTCCTGGAGATCGACCTGGTAACCGGCTAAACCTGTTTCTACAGGGTCGTGCAAGCGGAGTGTGATAGAAATCTGTGTCCACACTCTCTCCTGGCGTCAGCTTACTTTTTGCTTTTGACTCTGGGAGCAGCCCCAACGATTGCCAATGCACCTTCATGGACCTATTGGGAAAGAGGGCCTCTTTCCAGAACAAACAAATCAAAACGCTACGAGTTTTGATTTGTTTTCTCATAAGCTAAAAGGTCCCTGAAGCTGCACTAAGAAGGGGACGTGTAAAACTCTGCGTGCAACCTCACCTTGATGTAATCTGTTTAAGAGGGTAAGCCTATTCCAATGGAGTGTGTAGCAGTGGACGATTACACTACAATAGCCTACTTACGAAGCCTGGTCGATCGAGCGGAGGAAGCGCGACAACTCGATCAATCTCCAAAAGAACTCACCAGCAGCATGTCGGTAGAGGTTGGTGGTCTGCTCGACTACTTCCGTTCCAAGTCCGATGAGGAGATAAACGCGCTTCTCTGCCGGCCCGAGAGCCGCCAGGCAGTGGCACACGAAGTGGCCGACGTATTATATCATGTGCTCGCCCTCGCCTCTTCTATAGATTTCGATCTCTCCGCCGTCTTCCGCGATAAGATGGCAAGCTCTCCAAGCCGCTATTCTACCCGCAACTTGCACGCCGATTTGCAGGAGCGCGCTGCCTCCTAGCGCCTCGTCAGGGCTTTATAGGAGTTGAGTGGAGAAGAAAGAGCCGAAGCCATACACGCTTCGGCTCTTTCTTCTCTTTACGTTAGGTCTATAATGCAGCTTCCACCAACCTCTTGCGGAAAGAGCGCCTGTTACCAAAAACAAACAAATCGAAACCCGCAGGGTTTCGATTTGTTTGTTTTTCTTTCAAAAGCTAAAAGGTCCATGAAGCTGCGCTAGGTTGAATATGGTCTCCTGCCGGTTGCCCTCTGCGTGCTACCCGTTTATAATGATCTGACCCCAAATGTGAGAGGTAAGTGCCATGCAACCACAAGCACCCAGTGCACCGGCACAACCGCAAAGCCCAGGTCACGACCTTGAAGCCTTGAGCGCTGATCGTCCCGCGCTCCAGCCTGTTGTCTCTGTGCTTGCGCCATCCGCTATGCGAACCCGCCCCAGGGGTATCGCGCCTACATCTGCTATGCCTCGCGCTCTAAACGTAAGGCAGGTCACACATGGTGACCTCACCTGGCTTGATATCATCCACCCCGGCGAGGCAGAAATCGAATGGTTGCGTACACATTACGGCTTTCACCCTCTCCATCTTGACGATACTCTCTCCAAGATACAGCGGCCTAAGATAGACGATGCGGGCGATTACACCTTTCTCGTGTTGCATTTCCCTGTCTATTCCAAGCTGGTAAGGGTCACTACACCCAGCGAGGTGGACATTTTTGTAGGCCCTAACTACATTATTACCGTGCATGCGGGCAGCCTCAAACCTCTGCTTCGTCTCTTCAACGGCTGTCTGGACGACCCTCTGACCCGCGCCTCTGTGCTGGGACGCTCTCCAGGCTATCTCCTTTACGCCATAGTGGATAAGCTGGTTGATTATTGCTTCCCTATACTGAACAAGATAAATAACAACATCGAGAGCATCGAAGACAACGTATTCGAGCAGGAAGTCCGCCAACCTATCAGAGAGCTATCTGTCATCCGACGCGACATGATCGCCTTCAGGCGTATTATCAAGCCTCTTATTCCGGTGATCGCTAGCCTGGAACGCAAGAACCGCCCTAACCTGGGTGAAGAGATGCAGGAATACTTTGGTGACATATCGGATCACCTGAGTAAGATTTGGGACACGCTTGAGGATTATAAAGAAGTTATTGAAGGTCTGAGCGATACTATCAATTCTCTTACGTCGAACCGTGTAAATGAGATTATGAAGGTGCTCACCATAATGACTGTGATCCTGTTGCCGCTGACTTTGCTGGCAGGCATCTACGGCCTGAGTCTCGCGCTACCCGCAGACGGCCAGCCGGTCGTATTTGAAGCTGTGATCGGTGGCATGTTGCTGCTGATAGTAGGGATGCTAGCTTTCTTCAAGTGGCGCAGGTGGATCTAATCACTCCCGTGCCGAACGCGCTCCCCTTTCCTTACCACGAATATATCTCTTTCCCATTTCGTTCCCGCACGAGTATATGGCCCAGCTAGCAACTACACTGCGCGACCACAATCTCACGCGCCAGGCTGGAGCTATTCTGCTTGCAATATGTGTAGGTGTGATGGGCGGTCTCGCCGTCGTGCTCGGCAATCCATTAGTACCTTTTGCCGTGGTAATAACCCTTGTGGCGCTACCCTGGTTGGTGACCCGGCCCCTGGCGGACCTCGGATTGGTAATCGCCGCTATAACTTTGCTGCCATTCGCAGTGCTACCTGTACATCTGGCTTTCTTCACACCCACCCTGCTGGAAATATGCACCCTGCTCCTCTATGTCGCCTGGCTGTTGCGAGCGCTCCTGGCCGGCGAAGCCTTCGTGCGCTCGCCCCTCGATGGGCCGATACTGCTTTTTGTAGGCTGCACCATCTTCGCCTTCGTGCTCGGCCTCTCTCGTGACTTCTCGACAGAACTGGCCCATAACTACTCCAAGATGCTCCTCTCCATCGGCCTTTTTTTTGCCGTCGTCAACCTTGTGCGCACCCAGGAAGCGGTCGCTCTAGTGCTACGCCTCCTCATAGGTATGGGCGGGGCGGTATCCGCACTCGGCCTTGTACTTTACAGGCTGCCCGACACCCTGGCAGGAAGCTTGCTCACACGCCTGAGCGTGATAGGCTACCCTACTGATCGTGTTATACGATATATTGAAGATGATCCTACGCTGGGTGAACGGGCTGTGAGCACCCAGGTAGACCCTAATTCCTTTGGTGGTATGCTCGTGGTACTGGCGGTAGTCACCGGCGTAGCTCTGCTATCTCGTAAGCCGCTGATGCCTCGCTGGTTGCTTTGTCTGATGCTGGCCGCCGACCTCGGGGCGCTCCTGGCCACCCAGTCGCGCTCGGCCTTCGTGGCCGTCATAGCAGCCGCCTTGTTCGTAGGCACTTTACGCTACCGGAAATTGTGGCGATATGCCTTCTTGCTGGCTGTAGCTTTGTGGGCCACGGGCCTGGGCTCAAGATATTTCTCCAGGCTTGTTTCAGGCGTACTCTTCCAGGATGCGTCCAACCTTCAACGTCTCAATGAGTACCAGAATAGCTTTGCGATTATTGCGCATTACCCTGCTTTTGGCGTAGGCTTCGGCAGCGCAGGCGAACTTGACCTTACTACAGGCGTCTCCAGCCTGTACCTGACTATTGCTGAGCGCGCGGGGTTGCTTGGCCTCGCCCTTTTCCTGCTGGTGATGGCGTTATTCTTCATCAACACCTTGCCTGCCCTGTTTGTGTCGCTAAAGAGAGGGTCTGCGCGTGGTGGAAGGGGTGAGACTCGGTGGTCTGTGCTCGACACAGGTCTACTCGGTTCCACTGCCGCAATTGTGGGCGCACTCGTAGCTAGCGTAGCCGACCACTTCTATTTCAATATTGAGTTTGCTCATATGGTGGCCCTTTTCTGGCTGATAATGGGCCTGGCACTCGTGTCGCGCCGTCTGCTTTTGGACCAACAAACAGAGCCGGCGATGGAACATTTGCCGTCAAGAGGCGCTGCAGTATCGCGCTATTTGCCCAATAAACAGGCACACTAGCAACCGTAGGAGGAGCAATGTCCGACCAACCAGGCATAAATTCACCGGGCGCAGAGCTATCAGGTGCAGATTTACCGGCTACCCTGAGCAGTGTGGAGATACAGAAGATACTGCCTCATCGATATCCTTTCCTGCTTATAGATAAGATTGTAGAGATCGAGTGGGGCAAACGTGCTGTGGGTATCAAGAATGTTACGGCTAACGAGCCATATTTTGTTGGCCACTTCCCCGGTTTCCCTGTTATGCCCGGAGTATTGATGATAGAGGCAATTGCCCAGGTGGGCGCGGTAGCCGTGCTCGGTATGCCCCAGAACAAAGGCAAGTTAGCTTTCTTCGCGGGGGTGGACAATGTGCGCTTCAAGCGCCAGGTGGTCCCGGGAGATACCCTGAAGATAGAGGTATCCTTATCGAGGGTACGGGGTTCTTATGGGCAGGGCACAGGCGAGGCCACAGTAGATGGTGAGTTGGCCTGCAAGGGAGAGTTTATGTTCTTCCTGGGCAAGATGGACGCGAGCTCTTAGCGCAGCTTGCAGAGACCTTTTTGCTATTGAAAGGGAAATAAACAAATCACAACCCGCAGGGTTGTGATTTGTTTATGGAAAGGAGCGCTCTTTCCCAAGAAGCCGCCTGAAGAGGTACCAGGCAGCAGCGCGCCCTTGCTCCCAAGAAGCGAAAAAGAGAAGGCTACCGACCCTAGCCGAAGTAGCCGAGCTCGTCTTTGGCCTCTTCACTCATCATCGATGGGTGCCATGGGGGGGAGAAGACCAGATGTACGTCTACTTCTTCCACGTCTTCATAGCGGGCGAGAGAACGGCGCACATTGGTGATAAGCTCCGGCCCGACCGGGCAGCCGGGACTTGTGAGCGTCATCGTAATATCGGTTTTGTTATTAGCAACCGTAATATCATAAATCAGGCCCAGGTCAACGATATTCAGGCCCAACTCCGGATCGTATACCTCGTTGCGGATCGTCTCCCGGACATCATCCTCCGTTGTACCTGTTGCGGTTGTATTCGTTGTACCTATGGTTGCAGCTTCTGCATCAGCCATAAATTAGCTCCTTTCGCACGTTGCCATTCTATTATACTACTTCACGGGATCACGTTGCAGGCACACGCCTCCAAAGTACTCGTCACGCGAGTAGCTATTCGGACAGTGGTCACCTGCCCCGCATTGTAGATTGCACTGTTTTTCTGCTATTCACTCACCTTACCCGGTTGCGCGATGTCAAACGCCATACGGACGGCGGTCGAGCGTGAAGTCAGGCCGAACTGCATAACGTGAGTTATTCATCGAATAGATATGTGGCCTCCTGATAGAGCCTGATCTGGTTGTCCGCCAGCTTTCGTTTCATCCTATCGTGCCACCATGCGCTCTTCTCCTCCAGGGGCTCGGCTCCGGCAAGCAACGAAGTGGGCACATTCACGCGGAGTGCGCGACGGTCGATTATATGCCGAGTAATGCCTGTGGGTACTCTTGTGCCGCTCCGCGCCAGCTCCAGGATAGTCTCGGGTTTGTAAGTCGGGAAGACTATCAGCCCACTCACGTTGTCGTAATAATCAGCTAGCTCAGGCAGGGTATCCGAGTTTACCCTGTGTATCAACACATGTGGATCGCTCTTGTAGGTGTCAACCATATTGTTGAGCAAGGCAGTCGAACTAAGCGGCGCATGGTAATTGTTACCCGGCACTTCGTTGAGCGTGTATACACCGCCACTCTCTTCTCCACCCTCACCGGGCACAGAGAGATATGCCAGGATTGTGCCCTTCGCAAGTGCCTGCCTCGCAGCCTCTAAAGGCGCACGCTCCACCGACAGTCTGGGCACCTGTTTGATCTCTTGTAGAAAGTTAGCAGGGGTGCGTCCGGTGATAAGGTGGTACCAGGTAAATAGCTGCACCCTATCCGAGTTGTAATCAACTACTTGTACTAGAATATGCGGGTAGCCTATGTTGGCTACCGCACTCGTCCGGTTGGCCCCATCGAGCACCACGTAGCGATCCGTGCCTGGTATAGGCGCAACGATAGGTGGATTCTTCAGGTAGCCGTCGGCGCGCAACCTTGCCTCGAGCCGCGCCACGCGCTTTTGGTCGGCCTGCTCGTGCAAGACCAACGACGTCGTTGGTAGCAAGCGCAGATCAGGCATATCGAAGCGTTCACCTCGTGCAGACGCACCGGATCTGGACCTCTCTGTCCCTTGTTGTGTCATCAACCGCCTTTTTGCCCTTGAGAATAGGAATGTTGCCCCTTTATAACAAAAGGGCTGAAGCCACTGCAAGGCTTATGCATCCACTTTGACAACACTGCTCGCATGGCTTACCATCCTTATATGCCTCGCCTCTCTTCTCGCCGCCAGCCGCTGCCACCTCAGCCCGACCTGGACCTGGGTCCTTTCAGCCTGGGCCCGCTCGATGCTCCGCTTGCTTGCTTGCTGATACATGGTTTCAGTGGTAGTCCTGCCGAGATGCGCTGGCTGGGCACCTACCTGGCTGCTCAGGGTGTACGCGTCGAGGGTGTGCGCCTGGCGGGACATGGCACCCAGCCCGAAGATCTCTCTTATCTTACCTGGCACGATTGGGTACATTCCGCAGTCGAGGGTCTGGACCGGCTAAGCCAGCCGGGACGTAAGGTTGTTGTGGTGGGTTTCTCGATGGGCGGGCTGATAGCATTGCAGCTCTGCG
>JALYYZ010000173.1 GCA_030945985.1 Chloroflexota bacterium | reverse complement strand
CTTGAAGAGGCACTGGGCCCCCTCGATTGTTGTTCTTACCCGAGGTGACCAGGCAGCGCCCTGGGATCTATGCCAGCCAGAATACTACTTTTGGACATGATTGATACCACCGTCAGTGTGAGTTTCGGTCTTGACAATAGGCCGCTTTTTCTGCTATTAACTATTCACTGCATACAGTCTATGCGGGCAATACCCTGAGAAACTGACAACTATTTACTTTGGTGGAGGTGTGGCATTATGATTTCGCGAGATCTTGCTAACAGCAGCAGAGGATCATCGCTCTGGCGTGATATGGCGCGCCTTCAGGAAGAGATTAACACTCTCTTCTCCAGGGTGGCCGGCCCTCGGGCAACTACTTTCCCGGCATTCAATCTCTGGACCAACGACGATAGCGCCATTGTTACTTCTGAGCTCCCAGGCGTCGATCTGAACGACCTGGATCTTACCGTAGTGGGTGATACGCTTACCGTGCGCGGTGCTCGCATGCGTGAGCCTATAGTGGAAGGCTCCGTTTACCACAGGCAGGAGCGCATCTCGGGCAGCTTCATCCGAGTGTTGCAATTGCCCTTCAGGGTCGAGACGGAAGAGGTTGCCGCTACCCTGAATAATGGCTTGTTGACCGTTACCTTGCCTCAGGCCCGCGCCGACAAGCCTCGCAAGATAAGTATTAGAGGCGCACAGGAGGCTGAAAATGGCAGGCGGTAACAAAGATAGTCAGAAGAGCGATGCAACGGCCCTCGGTGACGGCGACATAGCTACCCAGGCTCAGCCCATCAGGGCAGGCGGTCCTCCCCAGCCTATATCTCCACAGGGAGAGACCAGCTCGGCTCAGAATGGCGCCGGACAGAACGGCGGCTCGGCAGGTAGCAGCCACGGTGACAAGCAGGAAGTGGTCGTGCCGGGCGGCGTGGAGCGCACCAAGACGGGCAAAGTCTATGTCCCTTCCGTGGACATCTACGAAACCAATGACTCGATAGTGTTGATCGCCGATATGCCAGGCGTCGATGATCGTTCGGTGAACGTCTCTCTTGAGAAGAATGTGCTCACCATCTACGGTCACGTCGAGCCGAACTACCCGGCTGGGCACAACCTGATCCATGCCGAGTACGGCCTGGGTGACTACCAGCGCTCATTCACTATCTCCAACGAAGTAGACTGGGAGGCCATCGAGGGCAGCGTCCGCAACGGCGTCCTGAAGATCACCCTTCCAAAGGCCGGCCCTACGATCAGCAAGAAAATTTCTATCAGATCTGCCTAAAGAGGTCATCTCACTTTATAACTCACCTTACGCAGCAAGAGCCGCTCTCGTGCGTGGTTCGCAAGTGTCAGCATGAGGAAATCATGAGTTAGTGCCATGTGAGTTTATAAAACAATGGAAAGAGCGCTTCTTTCCCAAAACAAACAAATCAAAACCGTGAGGTTTTGATTTGTTTGTTTTACTTTCAAGAGCTAAAAGGTCTATGAAGCTGCACCAGGCGCTTCATGGACCGCCCTTACAATCTTGATTGCACCTTATGGCGTCTGGCAGTTAGGGATGAGTGCGTTACCTGCAATCCTTGCCGACTGCCCGCGCGAGACGAGAGTGCCTGGCCTGAAATATGGCAGGTTGCCGGGAGCCACGCACGCTTCGCCTGCCCCTCCGCAGGCATATCCTCCCAGCACACTGCGGCTGACCAGCCTCTGTATGTACTGGTAGAAGGGCGATGATGCCGGCACATCCTGGAACCCTACTTCGGTGTGATTCTCCGAGAAGCCCGCAGCGTTAGATGCTATCTTGCATAGCTGCCCTCTCAGCGCGTTTGCTCCTGGCCTGAAGTATGGCAGGTTTCCTGGTCCAACACATGGCTCACCCGCCCCGCCGCAGGCATAACCACCCATAACAGCGTGTATGATGAGACGATTCACGTAGGTGTAGAATGGTGAGCCTGGAGCTATGTCCTGGAACTGCTGAGTACCTGGATCATCTGTGTACCCTGCCGCGTTGCTCACCAATTTTGTGATCTGTCCTCTCGTAATGGGGTTGTTGTACCTAAAGTATGGATTGCTGTTGCTATCGCAAGGCTCAGGGTTGCCGGTCTGAGGGTTATTGCCTCCGCATGCATAACCTGATACTATGCCGCGACAATAGAGGCACCGAACGTTGGCGTAGAAAGTGTTATCGGCAGGTACATCAGTGAACTGTGCAGGATCATAATGCAAGATTGTAGCGCCTGTAATGGCCCACGCGTCTTGCACGCTAATAGAGGCCACAGCCGTGGCGCCCAGCCCAGCCGGCGAGGTAGGATAGCTACTCCACTGAGCGCCATTGTAGTGCAAGAATCCTCCCGCGCCAACGGCCCACACGTCGGTGGGACTGCTGCCGCTCACGCCCAGGAGAGCCGCGATGTTGGGGCTCGATATCGCAGACCATGCTCCATCAGAAGTATAGCGCGCTATCTGAGAAGTATTTGATATAAGAGTGCCTACCGACCACAAGTCGCTGGGACCCGCCTTACTCATGCTCTGATTTGCTTCTATGCCACTGCTGGGCTGGCAAGTACCGTCGACGCAGTGAACCAGGGTTGGGCTGGCCGTGCTGCATGGGTACGAGGAACCTGTCGTGCCGACCATCCAGACATTGTCAGGTCCTGTGGCCATCGCTCCCGTGTTGAGGCTGTACGGCTCGCAACCTCCGCCCTGTGGGGTCAGTGGAGAGGGTTGCGGTTGGCCTGATAGGCAGCATAAGGTGTTAATCCAACTCGTGCCGTCCCAGTAATAGATAGGCAAATTATAAGTGCCATTGAACGGAAACTCTCCAGTCGCCCATGCGCGGTTTGAGGCACCCATGGTTATAGCGTATATGTGGGCGTTATAGTTTGAAATCGGCGAGGGGAAGCGGGTCCATGTGGTGCCATCCCAGTGCTTGGGGCCAACCGCCACATCATCGCTCCCCCACACCCACACATCGGTGGAGGTTAGAGCCGCCACCGCAGAGTAATTGCCGGTATGCACCAGGCTCCACTGGGCGCCATCCCAGTGCAGTATGCCGCCGCTACCCACCGCATATACATCGTTGGCTGAGATCGCCGCCAACCCTGTCAGGTTACCTGCGTCCGGGTGGGTCACGGCGTGCCATGCAGGGGCGCATGCAGTGGGGCTAGCAGCCGGCCCCGCTGCGAAGGTTTTCACCCAGACCTGCTGCGAATCCACTCCCTGGAGAGGGGAGTCCACGACCACCAATCCCCTCGACGCACCGGCGGAGGAGACTGCGATAGCCATTGCGATCCACACAATAGTGCTGATGACTGCGATTAGAAGTGCTGACCGACATAGCTCAGGTGACAAGATTTTCCTCATGAAGAGACGCCTCCATATAAAATGGGTCTATCATCTACTCTACAGTACCCCATATGTTGCTCTTTAGCAATAGGGTCTGTTCGACCAGCTTATTCAGATATTTCACCCGCCCCAGCTTACAGCCTCTGGGTCCACTCTGAACGTCAGCTCTACCAGCTCGCCACATGGTTCGAGCCCGTCCACCGCAAGTGCCGGCGCCACTGGCGATGCCGCTACTTATCACACTGCCAAGGACCACTATAACAGTGGTTATGCCATGTACCATAGTACCAACGGTTATCGGGCGGCTATCAGGGAGTTTGATGAGGCAATCAGACTGAAGCAGGACTACGCCGAAGCTGTCTTCTATCCAGGTGCGGCATATTTCCGCCTGGGCGACCTAGAGAAGGGGCTTGAAGGATACAACGAGGCGATCAGCCTAAGGTACGCATTGCAGGCGCACTTGTGGCCAGGGTATACTACAAACACTTTACTGGCTCGGGTTAGGAGGTTCACTATGACTGTGGACACGCGTCTGCCACGAATGCGCATGGCGTTAGCGGAGGAGATTACCGACATAGATCTGGCCGCGCTCCAGGGAAGTTGGAGCGTCGAACAATATTTGCGTCTCACCGACCAAACCAACCGTCTCATCGAATACAGCGACGGCCGTATCGACGTACTGCCGACGCCCGCCGAGAACCACCAGGCGGTGCTCGAAGGGCTCTTTCTCGCGTTGCGTGCGTTTATAAAGCCTCTCGGAGGGAAGGTTCGCTTCGCGCCTTTACGTCTCATGGTCAGGGACGGTAAGTTCAGGGAGCCTGATATCTTGCTGTTGCAGGATGCCGGTGATCCCCGGCGTCAGAACCGCAATTGGCTTGGTGCGGACCTTGTGGTTGAAGTAGTGAGCGAAGATAACCCCGAACGGGATATCATCACGAAGCGGACAGACTATGCCCAGGCGGGTATTCTCGAATACTGGATTGTCAACCCATTGAACGAGACCCTCACCGTCCTTGAGCTCCGAGGAGAAACCTATGTGGAGCGTGGCATCTTCAGCCGGGGCCAGTACGCAGCATCGAAGCTCCTTGAGGGCTTCGGGGTGAGTGTCGACGAGGTGTTCGACGCAATTTAGGTCTGCAAGAGTAAGGCATATAGGAAGTGGTGTAAGCAGCCTTAAATGAGGAGGCACTAGTACCTTACCAGCTAAATAATGATGGTTGTGAAGAGCCCGTTCGCACCCTGACCAAACCATCAATATTAACGTAGTAGAGTACTAGTACCCTACCAGCAAAGTATTGATCGTTTCATTATGTCTCACCATGTGAGACATAATGAAAAAAACAGTCAATCTTTAGCTGGTGAGGTACTAGACGATCCTAAAGGTATGAGCGAATACCGCCTGATCTATCTACCTAGTGCCGCAGCGACTAGCTGGGCGTAGACGCGCGCGCCCCCTGGGCCTATGTGGATGCCGTCTTTTGCCAGGAGCGCCGGCTGGCGCATGATGGCGCTGCGCCAATCTATCAGAACAGCGTTGGGGTAACGTTTTACCCCAGCGGCAATTACGGCATTGTCAGGGGCTTCCCACCTGCGGGGAACCTTCAGGTTCATGAAGATCACGGTGCGCCCGCTGCCGGCCGCTGCCATCATCTCGTCAAACTCCCTGGCGCTAAAATAGCTGTTGTTGCCCAGGTGGATAATTACCACGTCGCCAAGAAGACCTGCCGCACTTCGCGCCCTCAACAGGTCGATCCCTACCGATACCGCACGGCTCTTGGCCGCATCTATATCTATATTGCCCAAAACGCGAGTAAGCTCCGGCGCGGCCCCGATCATCACCGAGTCGCCTATAGCCGTTATTCTATAGACTTTCGATGGCACCACCCCACCTGAGACATAAGTCAATGGTCGTGGCGAGGGCTGGGGCGAGGGTTGCGCCACCGGCGGTTGGGTGGGTAGAGCTGTAACAGCTTGTACCGCAGCTAACATCGAACCTTGCTTACCAGTGCCTGCTGCGGATGTCGGCGGTATTTGCGCGTCCACAAGAGGTGCTGTGCCTGTCGGTGACACCTGCTCAGTGGCGGGCGAAACAGGGTTGTTTGAGATTGCTGCTGTGGTCGGCAGCATTGGTGGCTGCACTCTGGGCTGCGCAGCCACAGGCGTATCTAATACCGTAGGGCCCACCACACCACTCTCGTCTACCTGGGAGGGTGTAGTCACAGGCGATTCCTGCGGTATTTTGGCGACCACTTGGGTTGGTTCAGCTACCGGGAGAATGGTGCCTCCGTTGGCGGCAGAGTTCGCCGGGAGAGAAGCCGAGGTATTGA
Organism: Chloroflexota bacterium; assembly: GCA_030945985.1. Lineage (GTDB taxonomy): Bacteria > Chloroflexota > Chloroflexia > QHBQ01 > JADMIH01 > JADMIH01. The sequence continues at coordinate 5,753 of JALYYZ010000173.1, read as the reverse complement.
TATCAGGCGCTGCCAGGTAGTCGGGGATCTCAGGTGGCCTGGCATTGACCAGGGCCATCCCCAGGAGCAGCGCCAGCAACGTTCCCGACAAAGCGGCCCCTGCCCACCTGGCGCCCAACCACCCGCGTGTGCCCCGCCCTGCGCGTAGCGCCTGCCAGCTGCGACCGAGCGATCCTGAGCGTATAGGGGTCTCCACCCAGCGATAGGAGACCTCGGCCAGTAGAAACGTAAACGTCAACCGTAACAAGAAGAGGGGAGCCCCGTCAAGCGGCAGATCAAGTTGAGGCCGCGTGACCGAATAGACGGGCCAGTGCCAGAGATAAATGCCGTACGAGCGCTGACCCACCCACCGTAGAACGGGCTGGGCCAGCAGTCCAGGTAGCAGGCGCGACGTTGGGTGAGAAATCACCGCTATCACTACCGCCGTAAGGAGAGCGACCAGAGCTAACCCACCCTGGTAGAGGAAAGACTGGGTCTCACTGAGGAAAAGAACAGCGGCGGCCAGACCTGCCAGGGCAAGGAAGCCGGCCATGTCCGGCAACACCGGCAACAAGCTGCCCATTCGTCCTGCTACCCACCTCCGCGCCTGTAGGGGTGATCGCTTGGGCCTCAAGCGCACAAAGGCGAGAGCGCTCCCTATAAGGAGGCCCGCCGCACGGGTATCTGTGCCATAGTAGATCCGCGAGACGTCGGCATCGGGCTGATAGAGGAGAGCCATCAGCCCTGCTGAAGCAGCCGCCCCAAGCACCACCACCATCAGCATACGGAGCCGTGTTCGCAAGATGCGCAGCCCCAGCACGATCAGCAGCGGCCACAGCAGGTAGAATTGCTCCTCGACGGCCAGCGACCAGAGGTGTTGCAGCAGGGAAGGTCTACTCATGGCCTCAAAGTACGATTGTTGGCTGAAGATCAGGTACCAGTTGGTTACATAGCCTGCTGCGGCCAGGGCGTCGACGCGCAATCGCGTGACCTCACCAGGCAGAAAGAGAGCAGCGTATGTAAGCGTAACCACGAGCAATAGAAAAAGCGCAGGGAGGAGCCTCCTGGCACGCCTGAACCAGAAGGCTCGCAAGTCTATTCTACCTTCCTGCCGCCACTCGCTCAGCAAGAGCGAGGTAATCAGGTAGCCGCTTAGTACGAAGAATATCTCGACACCCAGAAATCCGCCTGCTATCCAGGGCAACTCGGCATGGTATAGCAACACGGCAATGACGGCGAGCGCACGTAGGCCATCGAGTCCGGGTAAATAGAGGAGGCGATGCCCTCCCCTGCCGGGTTGGGCACCCTTCACCGGCTCGCTATGTTCGATTCCAGTTTGATCCCGCTCCTTGTTCATGACCCTTCCTATAATGGGATAATCCGGCATGAGCGATTTATCACGCTTACAGCACGCGAATCGCCCCACTCGGATATAGTTCCTTTGCTCTTCAGCACACAAAGCACGCAATCAGAAGCATGAGTGGTATATTTGATATTGTACTCTATACCGGGTATAGACGCATGAGCCGGTAGGTTAGTATCAGTCCGCATTAGAAAAGAGCGGCCTGAACGCTTGCCCATCGTGCTATAATAGGCGAAACTTCACAGGGAAATTTCAAGCACTGGAAGCGGCCTCAAGGTTGAGACAGATGAAGAGGCTACGAACTCGCTCGCAACTCCCGTGACGAATGCAGCCTCAGAACATCAGATTTTCTATTTTGATGCTACACCACGAAAATGGGTGCCTAGTTGCCTGTTGGCAGATAATGGGACCCCTGGTCCTTAGATGTAATTGCCGGGCAGTGTCCGGTTGCGACGAAGTGTTTCAACCTATGTAGCCTGACTGCCGCATTCGCGCAGATCCCTGTCGTGCCTTATGCCATAGCGCAGGCTTAGCCTCATATGCCTCTAACAACCTCGATTCCAGAGCAGAGCAACATGCCGCCTGCCCGCTCTTTATGGCGGCATGGCGACTTCGTCAAGCTGTGGGTGGGGCATACCGTGTCGCGCTTCGGGTCGCGCATCAGCGATGATGCCCTGGTGGCTACCGCCGTACTCGTGCTTGCCGCTACCCCCCAGCAGCTAGGCTGGCTGGTGGCCGTGGGGAGCGCGCCTGTTCTGTTGATCGGGTTGTTCGCGGGGGTGCTTGTCGACCGCACACGCAGGCGACCTGTGATGATCGCGACCGATTTCTGTCGCGCCCTCCTGCTGGCGTCCATCCCTGTGGCCTACGCTTTCGGCGTGCTCACTATAACCCAGCTCTTTGTGGTTGCCGGGCTCTCAGGAGTACTGACAGTCTTCTTCGACGTGGCCGACCAGTCGTACCTGCCCGGCCTGGTCGAGCGGGAGAACATCCCCGAGGGCAACAGCAAGCTGGGATTGAGCGGCGCGGTAGCAGAGGTGGCGGGGCCGGCACTGGGCGGCACTATGATCCAACTACTGAGCGCTCCCGTCACTATCCTGATCGATGCTGCATCGTTTCTCGTTTCTGCCGTTTCTGTGATGCTCATACGGAAGCCGGAGATCAAAAGAGGGGGGACAGAAGGCGAGAAGAGAACGGGCCGTAGAATAGGGCAAAGTGCTGAGGACGCATCTGACAGCCTCTCCACGGTGACATCAGACGAGGGAGTCCGGAGCAGGAGGAGAGCAGAGGAAAATGCCCTACTATTGCTTGAGCATGGCAGATCTCACCGGGAACCGGTTGGCTTGACCCAGGAGCCTGGCGCCTTGCTCGGAGCACCGGCTGGCCTGGCGCGGGAACCGGGTGGCTCAATTCAGGAGCGAGCCGACTTGACTCAGGAGGCTGGCGACTTGATCGTGGAATCGGGCATCCTGGATAAGGAGAAGGGTAACTCTGCCTTTTCGTCGCTGTTCGACGGGCTGCGCCTGGTCTTCTCCAACCCGCTTCTGAGGGCAATGGCAGGCTTCTCTGGCACAGCCACATTCTTCGGCAGCTTCTTTTCCGCGCTCTACTGGCCCTATGCCGTGCGCGAGCTGGGGCTGGGGCCTGCACTGGTGGGCGTGCTTATTTCAGTAGGTGGGGTCAGTTCGCTTGTGGGCGCGCTCCTCACAGGCCCGGTTACCCGCCGCTTCGGTCTGGGGCGCACGATGACCGTGGCCTGCGTGCTCGGAGGGATCTTTGAGCTCTTTATCCCGCTGGCGGGGACTGCTTTTATCGGCGCGGCGGCCGGTCTCTTCGTCCAGCAACTGTTTGGGGATATAACCTGGGATCTCTACGGAATCAACGCGATCAGCTTGCGCCAATCGCTTGTGCCCGACGAGTCGCTGGGGCGGGCCAACGCTGCCATGAACTTCATCCAGGGTGCGCTCCTGCCGGTGGGTGCGCCTATTGCTGGGCTGATCGCCGATCACTACGGCATGAGGGTTGCGGTGCTGATCGCGGTGCTGGGCACCCTGGCCTCCTCCCTCTGGATAGTCCTTTCACCAATCCGCCACCTGCACGCGCACCCTACTTCTGCGTTAGACGAAGGCTTATAGATCGGGGTCTTGGCACCACGCTTCCATGCTGTTACAATTGCTCCTGCAGGTGCTCTTGCGGGATGCACTTAGTCTGGCTGGCTAGTGCAGCTTCATGGACCTTTTAGCTTTTGAAAGAAGAACAAACAAATCAAAACCCGCAGGGTTTTAATTTGTTTGTTCTTGGAAAGAAGTGCTTTTTCCCAAGAGGTTCATGAAGCTGCACTTGGTTTCGACGTCCGACTTTTGCTTACAACGTACGTAAGTAACGCAGTATTATCTGACTTCGCGCTTGCCGTCGCCCGGTTATCAGTCAAGATCGTGCGTAACTGCCATGTGAATTATAAGCTCCGACTGCTACTTACTGCCTCTTCATGAACCTCTTTGGAAAGAGCGCTTCTTTCCAAAGACAACAACTCAAAACAGGCAGTGTATTGAGTTGTTTATTTTACTTTCAAAAGCTAAAAGGTCCATGAAGCTGCATCAACAATGGAGAGTAACCATGCCACAAAGTGAACAAGGGGATACGAGTGTACTTGCAGCTTTGTTCAAGCACAACGCCTGGGCCAACCTGAAGCTGCTGGACTTCTGCGAAGGCTTGAGCGATAGCCGGCTAGATGCTACGGCTATCGGCTGCTTTGGTTCTATACGCGACACTCTGGTGCATATCGACTATTCTGAAGCGGACTATGTAAATCTGGTCAACGACAAATGGCCGGCGGTGCCGCCTGAGGAGGACCGATTTACAGGGTTCGCAGTGCTGAAGGATGCCGTGGGTTGGGCGGGCGATGAACTGCTGCAGTTGGCGATTTCCGCGCGAGCCGACACCATCGTCAGGGTGGAGCGCCCTGGCGAGCCGATTTTTGAGTACCCGCTCGCCGGCTTCATGGTACAGGTACTCAACCACTCAACTGAGCATAGGACGCAGATCTCAACCATCATAACCCAATTGGGCCTAGAGCCTCCCGCCATGACCGGTTGGAAGTACATGCGCGAAATGGGGGAACTACACGAATACGAGGAGCCGTCCCAGGGAGAGTAATAGGGCCTCCGGTAGGTGTAATTTCCTTGCACTCCTGGTAATGCTGTTGATGCCGACTATGACCGATAGGGCATAATATAGCCTCCGGAGGGTGTAACCAGGTCCGGGCATGCTGAAATACGAGAGACCTTTGCTCTGAGCTATCAACGCCACCACAGCGAACTCTCTCTCGTCTTGAGGCTCCAAACGGCCTTTACGCCTTTGGCGAGCAGATGCTCCTCTCCACCCGCGCACGGTATGGCACGCAGCTCCTGGGCGGTGTTGACATAGACCAGGAGTGAACCGCCGGCTGACAGAGTCAGGGTGGGCATGTTCGGGTCACCGGACCTATTCGCCGTGGCCAGCAGACGAGGCTTGCCGAGCGTGTTGTCTAGGGCTACTATGGCGTAGACAGCCTGGTTGCCAATGTTCTCCCCGCTGGAGCTCTGCACGCGCGCGACCACGTAATCGTCGCGAGCGGTAAATTGAAGCCTCACCATTTGCCCTTCATCGGCATGGAGGGGCGTGGTGGGACTCGATGCCGGGTGCGCTCGAGATCGCATGTCCAGCAAATCCACCAGGGCGATACCTGCTCCGGCTTGTCGAGACACCACATAAGCGCCGGCATGGTAGATCGCTGACAGGTCGGTGCGCACCTGGCCGAGCGACGAGCTGGCGGCTACTTGCGTGGCGTGGCCGTCGTCGAGGCTAAAGATGGTAAGCTCTTCCTGGCCCGAAGCCACGCGGCTCACGAGCACCTGTGCCACTTTGCCACCCGTTGTCAGGAAAATACCGCCCAGGTGCGCGTCGGTCCGTATGCCGTTCCAGGCCAGCGTGGCAAGCTCGCGGCTCTGTAATGGTCCGCCTGACGCCGTATTGGCATGAGCGTCGAGAAGCACCACACCCACCGACCTTTGCATAGAGGCGCCATCCTGCTGCGCCTGGTAGAGAAGCCACCGCCCGTCGGGGCTGATCGACGCCTGATAGACCTCTCCAGGGCATATCCAGATAATACGCGCGTCCTCTCCATCGGCTCCGGCCATGAAGAGAACCGTACCTCCTGTTGAATCGACAGAAGGTTCTGCCAGTACCAGGCGGCCCGTCGAGGGATCGGCAGCTATTACCCTCTTGTCTTTGGGCAGATGGACAGCCTTCGCAGGTCCACCAGTCGCGAGCGAAACTGGGTTCAGGTAATAGAGATCGTTAGTCAAGGGAGCCACCCCCGCGCCCGTGCCCGCGCCCGACCACCATAATCCTTTATCACCAAGCAGACCTG
>JALYYZ010000069.1 GCA_030945985.1 Chloroflexota bacterium | reverse complement strand
CCGGAGCTACTACCGCAGTACAGGCACAGGCAAGCACACCAACAGGTGGGCAGCCAACGTATGCCAACCCGACGGGCACTATAGTAGATGCGTCAACGGTCATCGCACAGCCAACGGCAGTGGAGAACGACTCCAGCCCTACGCCCGTCGCAGCCACGGCTACCGGCGCGGCGCTCACCGCTATGCAAGCGCTGGCGATACTGAAAGCCAGGGCTATCGCCTGGAAGCCCGATGCGCGGCTGGCGATGCTGAGCAATGTGCGGCCCGGCCAGGAAACCAGGGTGCTGGGGAGCGCCCTGGGTGATCCTAACGTAAACGAGCCGACGCCTGGAGGTCGTGGTAAGAATTGGACGCTCATCGCCTTTTCACCGAGCGGCGCTGCGGCTGTATTCGATATGGAAGGCGGCCAGAATGACCTGATAAAGGCGGGTGTAGCAACAGACGACATGCTCAACGCATTCAAGGGGGCGGGCCTTGCGGGGCTTGAACTGGCGAAGCTTGACACGAAGTCGCTGACAGACTCCGACAAAGCTATCGCCGGTGCGGCCGGTGATAAAGCCGGCATAGCATTGATAAGCCCCGTGGGTCTGGGGCTTGGGCCTTTGCCCGCAGCAAAGGCGGGGGGCCTGCCACCTGCGCTCGCGTACGAGATTTACAGCACAGACCCCGCTAAGCAGGCATTTAAATTCCTCGACGCGCAGAGTGGGGAAGTAGTGCTGGATAGCTCAACACCATGACCGCTAAAGGTTGCATCGTCTCCGCATACGCTACGCACAACGCCGATCCAGGAAGTATAGCTTGAACACTTTTGCCATATGGCTCTGGCCTAAACTGCCGTTGACACCTACCTTGCGGAACTTCATCGTGTGGCTGCTGAGCCCCAAATATAGTGTGGGCGTAACCGGCCTGCTGCTGGACGACGAAGGTCGAGTACTCTTGCTGCGGCACACCTACAGAGGCAGTAAACCATGGGGTCTGCCGGGCGGGGGCTTGCAACCCGGCGAGACCCTGGAGGAGTGCCTGGAGCGTGAGTTGCGCGAGGAGACAGGCATGCATGTAGAAGTCGGTGAGCTGCTATGGGCCGCCTCGCATACACACAGGCGGCTGGTTGACTTCATCTACAGGTGTACTCCCCTGCCGGGCCAGAGCATCAAAGAGTTTCGGCCAGGCGCGGAGGTTGTAGAAGCACGATACTTTGCCGCCGACTCCCTCCCGAACGGGGTGTCACGCAGACTGCAAGGTCTTGTGGTCCGCCTGGGAAAACCCGAGGAGCAGGGAAGATCGCTTCACCACCCGCCTCATTTCAGGATATGATGCAGCTTCATGGATCTTTTCGCTTTTGAAAGAGAGACAACCAATCAAAACAGTCCGTGTTTTGATTGGTTGTCTTTGGAAAGAAACGCTCTTTCCCGAAGAGGTCGCCAGAAGTAGCAATGACTCGAAAAGCTGACAGGTAAATAGCTACTTCGTACAGGCTCTGTGTAACATCCAGACGTTGGGTTCGTAGTAACGACCTATATCCTCTTCCCTACTTATCTGTATGGTAGCCAGGGCTCCGGGAACAACATACTCACCACTCTCCGGGAAGGGCATGTTTGCCCACTCTGCCCAGTCTGCAACGGTGCCGGTGATCTCCATCGACCGGGGGGATACGAATAGCTGCTCCGCGCCTAGCCTGGAATGTACCCTCATCCATGGGTCGAACGGCGAACCGTCGGCTGCTTTCCAGGCAGAGTATCGCTTTATTGGTGTAAGAGGGTATTGGGCTTTGAGCGTTGGACGGACGCAGGCCATCACTCCATGGAATGCATGATCATGAGCCAGGTCTACCATGGCCTTCAGCACAGTGCTGCTATGTCCTTGCCGCTGCTGCTCTGGGTGTACCACTACAGAATAGGCCGAGAGAGCATTGGCTACACGGCCCGCATCGTGGTCCTGCATACCTCGCTCACTAGCGGCGTCCCACCCCGCCGGTAGATCGTTCAGGGTGCCATCCCACACCAGGGGCACAAGGTTGCCTGCCGCCAGAACCTGGCCGTTTCCATCGCACAGGGCCAATTGGAACTGCGGCCACAGATTGAAACAGTATTGCGAGGTAGAATTAGCCACAGCACTTTCCAGCATAAAGCGGGGCCAGGCGACGCTATGTATGTTTGAGATTTGTTGCTGCAGGTCGGGACGTTCGGATAATGTATAGATCGTGTTAGCCATAGTATGCCTCTCTATTGTAGCTTCCAGCAACCTTCTGGGGAAAGAGTGCCTATTTCCAAGAACAACCAAATCAAAACCTCCGGTTTTGATTTGGTTGTTCTACTTTCAAAAGCTAAAAGGTCCAGGAAGTTGCACTATGCATTTATGGGAGCAAACCTCGGCAGAACATCCAGCACGCTGGCGCAGAGCTCGTATCTGCCGAAGGAAGGCATAAGGTAAGCGCCCGCGTAGCGCCCGTGGGCATATTGCAATATCTCCTGGGCCATCTCAAGCCCTGCCTGCCTCCCGTTGGGTCCGGCCTCTCGCATACGATCCAGGACAAAGGGCGGTATAGTAATGCCGGGCACCTCGTTGTGTAGGAATTCGGCATGCCGGAAGCTCTGTAGCGGGAGGATGCCGAGGAGCACATGGCCGTTAAAGTGAGCCACATGTTGCAGGGTGCGATCTACAAGCTCAAGATCATACACGGGCTGAGTCATGACGAAGTGGGCTCCCGCTTCCAGCTTCTGCCCGAGCCGGTCTATCTGTAGCTCCAGATCTCGGGCAGCGGGGTCAAAGGCGCACCCTATGAGAAAATCGGTCGTGCCACCAATGCTATTGCCCGCGATGTCGACGCCGCTGTTAAGTTTACTGAGTACCTTGATCAGGCCGATAGCGTCAATATCGAATACTGACGAAGAGCCGAGCCCTTCAACCGGGCTTGGCGCGTCACCGGTAAGGGCCAATATATGGCGTATGCCCATGGCGTGGGCGCCGAGTAGCTCGGCCTGGATGCCCATCAGGGTCCTGTCGCGAGTAGTGAAGTGGACGATGACGTTCATACCGACCTGGCCTCGAACCAGGTAGCTGACGGCAAGGGCACTCATGGAAGCCCTGCCGAGAGCGCTATCTGCTACATTTACGGCGTCCACCCCTTTGCTCTTGAGCATAGTGGCACCGGCCAGCAACTTGGCCGGGTTGACGCCACGCGTCGGGTCTATCTCGACGCTAACGACGAACTCTTTGCCGAGCTTCCAACCGAACGAGCCCGGCGCGCTATGCGCCGAGATATTCTCCTCTTCCTCGTCAAGGGGCGACAGCGGCATCGAGCGGGTAGAGACTTCCGATAAATAGAGCGGGCCGGTGGATGGACTACGCTGAGAAGCCTCAGTTGACCAGGGGCGGCCCGGCACATCGGCGGGCATCTCGAGTTCACCCGGCTCGTGAAGATGATCGCTGAGCGCCTTGATATGGGCAGGGGTGGTTCCACAGCAACCCCCCAGTAGTTTCACACCGTTCGCTGCCATTCGCTTGGCAAACCCCGCCATATAGTCGGGCGTAGAGACGTATACGATGCGCCCGCCCACCATCTCAGGGTAGCCCGCGTTGGGCTGAGCCGAAAGGGGCTTGTCGGTGTGGCCGGCAAGGTCGGCCAACACATGGGCTATGCGTTGGGGGCCGGTTGAGCAGTTGGCTCCGATCACATGCGCCCCAAGCTGGCTGAGGGCGAGAGCCACCTCTCTGGGGGTGTTACCCATCTGCGTGCGCCCATCCTCCTCGAAGGTCATCTGGGCTACTATAGGCAGGTCACAGACGCTCTGGGCGGCTATTATGGCCTGGCGCATCTCTTCAAGATCACGCATTGTTTCAAACATCAGCAGATCAACGCCACCTTCCAGCAGAGCCTCTATCTGCTCGCGGAAAAGCTGGCGCGCCTCTAAAGCGGGAATGAGCCCGACGGGCTCTATAGGTTTGCCCAGGGGACCTATCGCGCCCGCTATAAAGACAGGCTGGCCGGTGACCTCGCGCGCTTCACGGGCGAGCTTGGCGCCACGCTGGTTGATGCGCCGCACCTGGTCGCGCAGATCGAACGAGGAGAGCTTGAAGCGATTCGCCCCATAAGTGTTGGTCTCTATTATCTCCGCGCCGGCTTTGATGTAAGCCTCATGCACGCGCCGCACCAGGTCGGCGCTTGTGAGGTTACACTCGTCAAAACAACTGTTGGCAGGCACTCCCATAGAGTAGAGCATGGTGCCCATGGCGCCGTCACATACTATAGGTTTCGGATCGCGAAGGCGGGCGAGAAAAGGGCTGCTCTCTTTATTATCAATACGGGTCGGTGTGGTGTTCTGCATCTCTACTATATCTCCATCTATACCACATTATGAGCACAGGGATAGCAACAAAAAAGCCTCTCGCAGAGAGGCCCACTTTTGCCCTATGGCCTAATCCTTCCCCTGCGGGCTGGGTGGGGCACCGCGCTTACGCCGGTTGCCGGGCAGGTCATGGAGCCAGATCTCTACTGCCACTCTCGATTTGTATTCAACTATGCGCTAGTGTACCGCAGGGTGCCGCTCTTGTCAAGAGCGGATGAAATCGGCGATACACATCTATTGCGGCTTCATGGACCTTTTAGCTTTTGAAAGAGAGACAAAGAAATATGACCCCTGCGGGGTCATATTTCTTTGTTCCTGGAAAGAAGCGGCCTTTCCCAAGAGGTGGCTGGAAGCCGCACCAGGCAAGAGGGGACCCGGTAGGCGATAGAAGATGCCTATTATTCCGAACGCGAATAATCGCGTTGTCTAATGTGGATAACTCGTTTATTCGGTCGGCCCACTGATATAATTTTTGAGCTTTTTAGAACACTTTAGAACAGCGCGCGAGGAAGATTATGGGCAACAAAGACAGCGGGTTCAGAAGATTTGCGGTATTGAGTGGAGTGCGGCAGGAGGCGGACGATTTATGCCACATTGTGCGCCAGGCTCAAGGTGAGCGCAGGGGAACACTTGTGACTCTGTGTGAGCCCGCAGGTGATCACCCATCACTTGGAGGGCGCGCCTGCCGCGTGGCCCAGGAAGAGTTAGCGCGGGCCTACTTCAGTAATACCTCGCTGAGTATTACAACGGCCCTTCTCGATGCCCTTGACCACACGAACAGTGAACTGTTGCATTACAACTTTGGGGGCGAGAACCCCCAGCAGAAAGGTGGCAATGGCAGTGTGGCTGTGCAATCAGGGGGTATTAGGACCAGGGGAGCGAAGGTAGGCATGACCGCTGTGCTGCTCCGGCCGGACGACGAGGGCATGTACCTGGCACAATTTGCGCCTACTCAAGCGTATATTCTCCACAAAGGTATGCTCAACGCCTTGCCTGAGCCACACGGCTGGCGCGGAGCAGGCGCGCCATTTCCCGAGCTGCTGGAGGAGCCTGCCCAGGATGAAAGAGCGAGCCCAACTGTTGATACGGCAAAAGCGCCGCCACTCGGCAGCAGCCCCGGTATCGAGATGGACCTCATCTTCAGACGAGTAGAGAAAGGCGACCTGCTGGTCATGGTCTCCTCAAGCCTGGCGCGGCATCTCGACTACGAGGTAGCACAGGAGATCTTCGGGTTAGGCGATCCAGAAAAGGTAATAGAAGCGCTGTACCTTCTGGCAACCGACAAGGGACTTGCTCAGGCCCACGCCGCCGTTCTGGAGATAGGAGCGCTTATCACCGCCGGCAGTACCCTTGAAACGAGCATAGGTGGGCACACCGCCCCTGAGGCCATGAGCGTGACGACAAATGGAGGTGTTCGCCGCTCTATTATAAGCGCTAAGCGCGACATCTCAGCACTCAAGGACGCGGCACAAAACCCCAGAAACTGGCTTCATATGAGGCGCAAAGAAGAGCAACCCCAAAGCTCCGACAACTTACTCACTATTCCCGTTGCGGGGATAAACGCTGAGCATGACATCTCAGCACTCAAGGATGCGGCAAGAACCCCTAGAAGCTGGCTGCATGTGAGGCACAGAGAAGAGCAGCCCCAAAGCTCCGACAGCTTACTCACTATTCCCGTTGCGGAGAAAGGAGAACCTCGCACCAAGGCTTTGCTCCAACGCACAGTAGAGACCCCTCCATACAGGGCGCCTCAGCTTTTCAGCGCTGAAGATATGGAAGAGGAGAGTCACTTCGATGGCTGGGAGGACAGACCACCGGCTCTGCTAAAGCGGCAACCGCATGAAAGCAAGCAGGTGGCACAGTCCAGCATACACATCACAGGCCATACGACAGGTCACGCGACAGGCGCTGGCAGGCACCTGCCCGACTACATCGTAGGCACGAGCGCACCCGAATGGTCCCCACAGCCCACGCATTCTGTTGAGCACCTGCGCCCGGTAGAGAGCCACCATAGAGAGATATCGCAACCAAAGCAAATAGCTGCGCAAGTCCAGGAGAAGGCAAATAAGGTGCTAGGCGGCGTGGTGCATACACTTCATGCAATGCTACCTGAGAAACAAGCGCCGATTGGAGTGAAGAAACGCGCCATATCGACGAAGATACCACTCCAGGCGGTCATAGGCGCAGGTCTCGTCCTTCTTCTGCTGGCGCTGGCGTTTTCAATATATACGCTCACGAGGAATAGTAAATCGGATAGCGCAAAGATATTCCTCGACGAGGCCAAGCAGCAGGAACTGCAAGCAAATCAACCATCTCTCACGGTTCCTCAGCAGTTGCAGGGGCTCACGGTCGCCCTCGACAAGGCCAAAAAGGCGCATATCGCTGACCCCAGGTCGGCTGAAGCAGGCATTCTGGTCAGCAAGATCAACGGCGAGTTAGACAAGCTGCAAGGTGTGACAAGGCTGGCCGAACCGAAGCTGTTGTTCAACCTGGACGACGTAGACAAAGGTGGTCGCTCGCTACAGGAGCTTGGAGCACAGGCAAGCGCAGCGCCTGTCACCGCAACAGCAACGCTCTCATCCAGCAGGCCCGGTGCCCTGGGCTCGGTCCTCGTCCAGAGCAATGATGCTTTTATACTCGACCGGCAAAACGGCAAGGTATATCGCTGCCGCATATCGGCGCAATCTTGCGCAGTAGTGCTCAAGGAGGGCGACACAGCAGGTGGACAAAAGGTGACGGAGATCATAGGCATGACGCTGAGAGTGGGGAGCCTGGTGGTGCTTGATAAGGCGCTGGTCGCCTACAGCTTCAACGCTGATACGAGCGCATGGCAGGCCGAGACTTTAGGCGGCGCTGCCGGTCTGCAAAAGCCCTCTGACGTGGCTAGCTATGACGGCAACCTTTATCTGCTCAACGCTAAACCTAACCAGATATCCCGGTACGCCTCCGGTAAATATGGAGCAGGCGGTGAGGACTGGCTCAAGGAAGGCACAGAGCAAGTCAAAGAGCCGGTAAGCATGGCAATCGACGGAGCAATATATGTGCTCCTGGGTGACGGCAAAGTGCTGGTACTGCAAGGTGGCAAGATCAGTAGCACCATTGCATCCGGCACGCCAACGAACGGCACAGTGCAAGCGTCGCCAGGATCACTTTACACAAGCACCGACACAAAAGACCTCTATATTTTGAGTGCCCAGACGGGAACTGTAACACGCATGAGCAAGGAGGGGCAGGTCGTGGCGCGCTATAAAGGGCCGGCAGACAACGACCGCTTTTCAACGCTTGGAGCCATGACGGTCGATGAGGGCAAAGGTAAGCTATATTTGCTGGCGGGGCGGCAGCTTTTTGAGGCAGCGCTGCAAGGGCACAGCCAGGGAGCAAGCGAGAATCTCGCAATCTCCAGAGGAGTAGTAGCAGCCCCGGTAGCACCTGCAAGTCAGCCCGCAGTACGCCCAACCGCTGAGCCCTAGGGGAAAGAGCGCCTCTCCAAACAATACCTACGCCAATTCGTAGCCCTGCCGGATAGCCGAGCTGCCTGCCCCTTGTTCCTTCGCACAAGAAAGGCTTTTGTAGTAGAGTGGTGGTGTTTAACCCATTGCCGCTCAGCGCGACTTTGTACAATTTTACTCAGCGGAAACGATCCCAAGTCGGTAGCTGCGTGCCTGGCCCCAGTAAAGGGCCACCATGCCTGGGAATTATCCGATATGCCCGTACATCCGCATGTCAAACAATCCCCAGGCACAAAAACAAGAGCTCCTGCCTAGCCTGGTGCCGTACGTAGCAGCGGCCTTTGGGCGGCAAGTTACCCGGCTTCCGGTAGCGCATCGGATTTTACTTTTGTACAAAGACATCATGACCCTGGCGGGTCACCACCAGGCATGAAAACGGCGGATTAACCGAAGGCGCTAGGGCCACAACCTGCCTATTTTTATATCAGTCGAGCTTAGACCCAGCGGTGCATCAT
>JALYYZ010000143.1 GCA_030945985.1 Chloroflexota bacterium | reverse complement strand
CTATGGAGGCAATCTTCTGTATCAAAGCAATGCAGGAGGGGATCGTGCCCCCAACCATCAACCAGGAGGTTCCAGATCCTGATTGCGACCTGGATGTTGTGCCCAACGAGGCCCGCAGCGTCAGAGTGCGCCACGCGATGAGCAACAGCATGGGCTTTGGTGGGCACAACGCAGTGCTGGTGCTGAAGCATTTTGAAGAGTGATCAAGGTTCGTCGCCCGGCCAGAGGAGATCAAAGGTCACGTCGTAGCGACCACCCGTATCCTGGCCCAGTGCATGGTACGACTCTTCGCCCAGGTCGATTACGATGCCTTTCGAGCGCACATACGGCACATCATTTGAGGCTATCTCGTCCACGAATTGCACAAATATTGAGCGATTGCCCCGCGTGACGCGAGCCCAACGTCCATAGAGGTTCAGATCGGCCGGTGCGGCAGCATACAAGCCCCTGCCAACGAAGCCGGGTGGAAGGTTACCCCAACCCTGGTTCAGGCGAATTACACGCTCCCAGTCGGCGTGAAACCAGGTAGCCTCGCCGCGAAAAGTCATGCTAAAGCCCGGACGGTTAACTGGATGGGCAACTGCCGCAGGCAATCCATTTAGCAGGTGCCTGCTAAGCAGATCGACCCCCAACCTGGCAAGCTGTACGCGCCCTTGCCGCACCAGTTCCATGCGCGTACGCTCAAAGTACTGCACCGTTGTGCCGTTCTCAGAAAGCTCTTCCGAGATAGGGTAGCCAAAAATAGGCTCGCCTCCCCCCGCCTTCCAGAATTGGCCGAATGAGCCGCCCAGGGTATGCTTTGTCTGCTCAAAATAGGTTCGATCACTAGTAGAAGCGGTTTGATCGGGCGGCGCAAATATCCGCCCTTCCGTAAGGACCGTGCCGACGGGGGTGAGGTCTACATGCCAGGGGCGCGTGCTGTTAGGGTTATACTCAAAACGGCTCCGCTCGAAATATTGAATGGTCTGGCCGTTATAGGAAGTCTCTTCCGATATAGGGTAGCCGTAGATTGCAGCCCCGCCATTCATCAACCAGTAGTTGAGAAAGGCGTCGCGCACGTAATGAGCAGTTTGCTGGAAGTAGATTTTGTTAGAAGAGTTCGTAGAGACGGGTGCCGCCTCCGCAGACACTGGCCCAAAAAGCTTGGAGAAGCTTGAGAAAAGCGGCACCCAGGCATCCTGGGTTTGTGCAACAGCAGGTGACCGTCCTATGCTCGGCGTAATACAGATAACAGGCAGCAAAGCTGCTAGGCAAGTGCAGCTTATCACCAAACGAAAGTACGCACGATTTATTCTCAACTGCTTGCAGCCTCCATAGTCGCCAGGTGCCAGGTACACAAAAAAGCTCAGGCGCATTCAGTTTTGTCCCTATACGCGCCATATACACGTCTGTAGGCGATTGTAGCCCAAGAAATCGTTATGTGTCAACTCGGTTGGAACACCAACGGCGTGTGTACCACTCGTAACGATTAGAGTGGCGGCCCGATACAGGCTAAACTCATGAATCCTCTGCTCTGATAGAAGGTCTGCCGGTAATATGGGGAGGTGGATCACGTCGTGTCAACTCAAATGAAAATGTTACCGAAAAGAGATGATGAGTGAAGACGCACGTTTGACAATTGTGCCTAACTCTTCATATACTAAGGGAAGCTAAGCGGCCTTCTGCGCCACAGCAAATCAGAGCACTCAGCAGAATGTTCTCTCTTTCGTAGCTTATACAGTACAGCTTTCGGTAACCTCAACTAGAAGACAAGCCCTATGCGTATTATTCTTTACACAGGTAAAGGAGGCGTCGGCAAGACCAGCGTCTCGGCGGCTACGGCCCTTCTCCTAGCGCGACGAGGTTACCGCACCCTGGTGATGAGCACGGATGCTGCCCATTCCCTAGCCGACTCCTTTGATATCCCCCTGGGACATGAACCCGTGGAGATAGAGCATAATCTCTGGGCACAGGAAATATCGGTGCTGCACGAGGTCGACCGATACTGGGTTACTCTGCAGAAGTATATGGCTACTCTTCTATCGTGGCGTGGCATGGGCGATGTGGTAGCCGAAGAGATGACGGTACTGCCAGGCGCTGAAGAGCTTGCCGGCCTCGTGCGAATAGTGAAGCATTATGATTCGGGCCTGTATGATGCCATCGTGGTGGACTGTGCGCCAACGGGTGACACTCTGCGGTTGCTCTCCTTTCCCGAGATAGCACGCTGGTGGCTGGAGAAGCTGTTTCCGATCCAGCGCCAGGTGACCAAGATAATGAGACCGTTCGCCAGGGCCGTGACTGATATGCCGCTGCCGGAAGATGATGTTTTCGACTCGATCAAACATCTGCTACAGCAACTGGATCGTATACACGGCCTCCTTGCCGATGTAGATATGACGTCGGTACGGATCGTGTTAAACGCCGAGAAGATGGTGGTAAAAGAGGCGCAGCGGATTTACACATACCTGGCCCTCTTCGGCTACTCGACAGATGTGGTCGTATGCAACAGACTCTTCGAGAAGGGACTGGGGGATCAGGCGTTCGCCGCATGGAGAGAGATACAGCGACGGAACCACATCCTTGTTGAGCAGTGCTTCCAACCCGTGCCGATTTTCGATGTGCCTTTCTTCGAGACTGAAGTTGTTGGCCTGGAGATGCTTGATAGAATGGGGCAGGCCGTTTTCGGTGAGAGCGACCCGGCTAGCGTCTTCTTTCACGGCAAGGTGCAGACAATCGAGCAAAATGGACGGGGTTTTACCCTGACTATGCCTTTGCCCCTGGCCAGCAAAGAAGATGTAGACCTGATGCAAACCGGCGATGAGTTGGTTGTGCAGGTCGGCGACTATAAGCGTAACCTTATACTGCCTCGGGCACTGGCTACACTGCAAGTCGCGGGGGCTAAACTCGATGGGGGTGAGTTGCGCATAAACTTTGTACAGCCCACCGGCAAACAATAGAAGCCGCCCATATTTTCTACATAGGTTCCGTTCTTAATTTGTGCTGCTTGCATTGTGCCCCTCTCGGTGGTATAGTTTTTGTGCTGGTAGGCTACAAGTCAAGAGAGGATAGGCGCTATGGAAGAGGAGAGGGAGCAGATGGGGGCCATGTCCGAAGCAGGCAACGAAGGAAAGGCGCTCGAAAAGCTTACTCAAGGCAAGAGCCCCTGGCCTGAGCCCACAGTGCTCACCTGGAACGATCTTATGGAACTGCCCAGGCAAATAGTGCCTGCGGAAACTTACGCACACCTGCGCAATGCCGGAAAAGAAGTACTGCTAGCCGCTTTTAGTCTATGGCGCGCAGTGGAAAGCTCCAGCCTTAGCACGGGCACTGAAAAAGCCCGGCGGCGAATAGATGTGGAATAAGAGTAAGAGAGTAAGATGGCCGACGCTACAGCCCAGCACGACAAACCGCTAGATGATAACCCAAAGCGCAAGGCACCCTCTAAGAAGGACGCCTCGGTGCGCGGTGAGGCTCAGGGGAGTCCTTCTTCTATGCGCAAAGCGCGCACTACCGGCCCCATCTCGGTAGAGGAGGACACATTCGCCGATCCTTCCGACACAGTTTCCGGTAAGCGAGACATGGGTCGCATGGATGATCTCGACGCAGCAGAGCGCTTCGACTTGGGGGACAGCCTCAGCAGAGAGACCGGCTCGCGTGGCGATAGCCTGGTGGAATTACTTGATGAGGCATACGATACCCTCTCCCTTGTAGACGGAGATATATCTTCCGGGAGCCTGGCAGGGGACAATATACAGGACGGCAGCAGCGATTCGCTTATCTCGATGGATGTAGAAGTTACGTCAATAGAGACAAGCGCCGATAGCGAGTTCGAAGAGAATGAGCCGGACGCCGCCGAATTGGCACGTGTCGCGACAGAAGGTGTAGAGGTCGACAAGCCTGAAGAGCTTGAGAAGTTCATAGACCGAGCGCTCACGATGGAAGGGGTGTCTATAGACGACTCGGTTCGCATATATTTACGCGAGATCGGGCGTACTTCTTTGCTCAAGTCACCCGACGAGAGTGCGCTCGCAGAGAGGATGGCTGTCCGCCGTAAAGCTCTAGCCGAGATCGAGCAAGTAGAGCGCGCCTTTGCCGAAGGTTCAGTGCCTGAAGCTGAGTACAAAGAGCAAATACGCCTGCTGATGTTGGCCGTCGACTCGGGAAGCCGCGCTAAAGAGATATTGGTGCAGGCGAACTTGCGCCTGGTCGTCAGTATAGCCCGGCGCTATATCGGACGAGGGTTATCACTGCTCGACCTTGTGCAAGAGGGCAATATCGGCCTGATGAAAGCGGCCGACAAGTTCGATCACCACAAGGGCTACAAGTTCTCCACCTATGCCACATGGTGGATCCGCCAGGCTATTACCCGCTCTATTTCAGACCAGAGCCGTACAATACGCCTGCCTGTCCATATAACTGAAATGGTGACAAAGCTGCGCCGTGCCGCTCACGACTTGCAACAGAAGTTGCTCAGGGAGCCAAGCGAGGAAGAGTTGGGCCAGGCGCTCAATATGCCCCCGGAGCGAGTTCGCCGCATCCTTGACATGGCTCGCCATCCCGCTTCACTCGATGCCCCTATGGAAGATGGAGAAGACAGCTTCCTGGGAGATTTCATCGAAGACGAAACAACAGGTGCGCCTGAAGAGCAAGCCTCACGACAGATGCTGAAGGAACAGGTAGAAGACATACTCAGCAAGCTGAACGACCGCGAGCGTAAAATATTGGAGATGCGCTACGGGCTTGCCGACGACCGGCCACGCACGCTCGAAGAGGTCGCCAAAGAATTCAACATCACACGTGAGCGCATACGCCAGATAGAGACGCGCATCCTGCGTAAGCTGCGTTATGCGCGCTATGGCGCCAGCAAGCTAAAAGGCTATCTGGACTAGCAGTAAACAGGATACGTGCCTCATGGCACTGCGCGCATTGTCAGAACGATTTCAAGCGTAGGGGCCTGGCGCAAGTAAGTTGATGGCCCTTACGTAGCGCAATAGCGTGGCAAGTGCAACGTATCTCCGTACTAGCCCATAGCGGATAGCTTGGTGTGAGCAAATGATCTGCTGTGAGGATGCAGCCTGCTCGTCCGCATCCTCATAGGTACGGATTGAGAAGCTCCAAAGCACCCACTTTCCCTCAACTTGCCCTCAGAAAGAGGACCAATGAAGAACAAATCTATTCTGCTGGCATTACTTCTTCTTGCCCTAGGGGTCGGAGGCGTGACCGGCATTCTAGCATTGAGAGCTTCAGAACAGACACGCCAATCAGCAACAGTAGAAGGGTGGCCTTCTTACCTGTATGACGCAGCTCATAGTGGCTTCAACGGCAACGAAGTACGTCTCTCACCCCGGAATGCGGCCAACCTGAAGCTCCTGTGGAAGCATAAAATAGGCAACGTGCTGGCGGCACAGCCTATTATCAAGGGCGGTTCTGTTTATATTGGCTCCTGGGACGGCTCGCTGTATGCCCTCGATGCGCACAACGGCTCGTTGAAGTGGAAGGTAGATCTTGGCAAAACGACCTCGAAACTGTGCGCTCCGCAGACCGCAGGTATCACCTCAGCTGCTGCCGTGACAGACCAGGCATTGTACGTAGGGGGTGGTGACCAGTACCTTTACGCACTCGACCCCCAGACCGGCAAGACCATCTGGAAATTTCAGACTGGTGATAACAGCGAGACGGGAGGAGCCTACAACTGGGCATCACCTGTAGTCTACCACGGTCGTGTCTATTATGGCAGTTCCTCCTTTTGCGACAGGCCCTTTCCTCATGGCGAGATGTGGGGCATAAACACCGCTACAGGTAAAGCCGAGCAGCACGCAGATTTTATACCAACCGGTCAGCGCGGCGGGGGACTGTGGACATCACCAACCGTAGACGAAGCCACAGGAGCCTTCTATGTGACCATAGGCTCGGGCGACTATTACGTTCCATATAATTACAGCATAGCCCGCCTCGACCCGCAGACGCTGGCCGTGACGAACGCCTGGCAGATACCGAGTGATAAGCAGGTATTCGACGGCGACTGGGGCACAACCCCTACCCTCTTCAGGGCCCAAGATGGCTCATTGATGGTGGGCGCAGGCGCGAAGAATGGCTACTATTACGCTTTCAAGGCAGACAAAATAGGCACCGGGCCTGTGTGGAGCGTGAGAATCGCGGACGGGGGCCAGTGCCCACAGTGCGGCGAAGGCGATGTCTCATCCAGCGCATACGCCTATGGTACCGTCTACGCGGCAGCAGGCTATACCTCGCTCGGAGAGGCGCAGAAGTTCGCCGGTAGTGTGCGTGCCCTGGATCCAACCACAGGTGCCACGAGATGGATTCACACGACGGTGGGCTCTGTTGTCCCGGCGCTGACAGTTGCCAATGGGCTGGTCGTGGCCGCAGCTGATGACACCGTAGAGGTGCTGGACGCCGCATCGGGCGAACTTCTGTGGGACTACGCCACCGAGGCAAGTATATATGCCGCGCCCTCCGTAGCAGACGGCGTACTCTATGTGGCCTCCAACGACGGATACCTGTACGCCTTCAGCGCCGGGCCATATAGCGACGAGGCCACAGCTTACGAGGTACACACAGTGGGCAGCAACCCCCCCGGCTTTACTCCCTTTCGGAAAGTGGTAGCCGCAACGCCCCTGCCCGGCAGCGAGCAGTGCTATAAAGAGACCGGCAAGTGCGTACACAGCCTGTTCCTGGACTTCTTCAATGCCAGGGGGGGTATCGAGCGCTTCGGGCCGCCGGCCACAGGTGAGATTAATCAGGCCGGGCGCACGGTACAGTACTTCCGTAATGCTGTACTCGAGTTGCACCCTACAGCGAACGGCACCGGCTTGGAAGTGCGGATGGGTAAGCTCGATTTCCGGCTGCTATATTTTACACCCACCAACACGAGCTTCGATCCGGCGCAGCCCATCTCGGGCACTACCTTTGTGCCCGAGACGCACCATAACTTGCCTGAGCCCTTCCTCTCCTACTGGAAAGCGCACGGCGACGTAGCTAACCTGGGCTACCCGGTGAGCGAGCCTCTTGACGAATACAATCCTATTAGCGACCAGGTGCTACATGTGCAGTACTTCGAGCGATCAAGGCTGGAGTTGATCAAGGAGAAAGATGGCACCGAACACATAAGCGTAGGCGCTTTGGGCTTGCAGCGTTACAAGGACCTGTACGGGGTACTTCCATAGGTTAGCGATGCCTGAAAGACTACCAGAAGGCGGGCCGGGCGCCCGCTTTTTGTAATTTTGACAGCAATTAGCCTTATCTAATTACTAGAACAAAATAGCGTATTTCCTGTGTAAAACACTTGACTTTTTAGAACAAATTTGCTATAATGTCCTTGTTGCAGAGAGACCTTTCCATCAGGAAAAGCAAGCCGCAACAGAGCGTTGTAGGCCGAGTAGAGTGATTCAGCTTAGGAGGTACCGGACGATGACGGCTAAGAAGATTGTTCAAGATGAATTTGAGATCGCACAAGACGAGGGCGCCGAAACAGCCGTAGAACAGGGCGGCGCGGAGGAAAAGGCAATGACGAAGAATGGTGAGAAAGCATTTGACCCCTCTCAGTATATGAGCAAGTTTGACGGCAAGGATTACCTTGAAGTCAAGTGGCGACTTCTATGGCTGCGCACCGAGCACCCTGATGCTCGTATGACCACCGAGATAGTACAGCACAACGAGGAAGGCGGCTTCGCCCTCTTCAGAGCGGAGATTGAGGTACCGGCGGGCGGCAAGGCGACCGGCTGGGGCTCTGAGACGGTGCGCGACTTCCACGATTATATTGAGGCTGCTGAGACAAAGGCGCTGGGAAGGGCGTTGGCCGCACTTGGCTACGGAACCCAGTTCTGCCAGGATTTCGATTTTGCAGCAAACGCCAGGCCAGGCACGACCCAGGTAGTGGATGCGCCTGTTGCTGTCGGAGGCGCAAGCAACGTGGTCAGATCAGCTAGCTTTGGAGGGAACGGCAACGCTTGGGGCAAGGCAAGCACTTTCTCCATTGCCCAGAAGAGCGCAGGCTACAGTGATGGTGGCCGTGCCCCTGCGGAAGAGGACGAATTTGATCGTCTCCCTGTGGCGGAGATCTCGCCCAATGGGTCCGCTGCTACAGAGAAGCAAGTCAAGGCTATCTATGCGATTGGCCGCGCCAGCAAGAGGCTCTCTGAGTCGCAAGTTGATGACCGCAGCACGGAAGTGTTTGGCGTCAAGCCGGCCGAATTGACAAAGGCTGAAGCTTCGCAGTTCATTGATCTGCTGAAGGGAGAGGCTGCGGCCTAATTACAAACGGTAACGACGATCAGAGGATTTGGTATAGCCAGGTCCTGGGAGGAAAGCCGTGACAGACGAGATGTACACAACCAAGCAGGCAGCCATCTACCTGGGTATAACAGAGGCCGACGTTAGACTTGCTATTCGCGAGAATAAGCTGCGAGCCTGGAATATGCCAGCAGGGCGCGGTCTGCTGGTGCGCAAGGGCGATCTGCTGCGCTTTCGGGAGCCGGGCGGCAACCTGACGCTATCCCGCCAACTGCCACTGTTCGCAGCCGATAAGCGGGGTAGGCTAATCTCTCAGGAGCCGGAGAAAGGCGCAGCGTAGCTTTTGCAGGCGCTATGCCGAACTCCAGAAAAAGAAGACCACGAAGTGCCACCGAACTTCGTGGTCTTCTTTTTGCTTAAGGATATTCCTGTCGGGGCAATAAACCTGTGGTCAAAAGCGTTCAGAGACGGTCTTTTTACATCAGTACAAGCTGGCGAACAGTACATTAGTCCCAAAATTCTGGTAAAAGTATTGCTTGCTTGCGACGGGTGCTGTAATATACGGGTGCCGGAGGTACCGGTAGTTTGCATATTGTACTTTCCCCTGAGGTAGCATAACATGGCCAAGAACAAAAGCAAGTCGAACAACGCTCGCAATCAGCAGGGCACGAGTGGCTCTCGTACAGCCGTAAAGAATCCTCCCGCGCCTAAATTGGCTCGCGAGGAGACAATGCAACAGGGCATTGCGGCTTCGGAGGCTGGGGAAAAGGAAAAGGCTTACGGCATCTTCCAGGATGTCGCGAGGGAATATCCTGACGCGCTCGAGGCATGGGTATGGATGGGTTGGTCCAGTCCCACACTGGACGACTCGGAAAAGTCCTTTAGGAAGGCTTTCGCGCTCGATCCAACCAATGAAGAGGCTGTAATGGGTATGCGCTGGGTGCAGTCACAGCGCGACGAGGAAGCGGCGGCCATCTCTCCCCTGGGCTCTTCTATTGAGCCCGAAACCGCAGTACGCACAGGACCCATTGGGGAGGCTGCAACTACGGTAACGGAAACTACATCAGGGAATGGCCGGAGCAGTGGAGTTCTGTCGGAGCCGCACAGTGTAATATGGAGCCTCGAAGAAGGAATGCAGCACGGCATCAGCGCCGTGGAGCAAGGCGATAAACTCGTCGCCTATAGCACCTTCCAGCAGATGACCTCTACCTATCCCGATGCGGTTGACACCTGGGTGTGGCTGGGTGGCACGAGCCCAACGCTGGAGGAGGCGGAAGCAGCCTTCGCACGCGCTCGTGATTTGGACCAAGACAATGAGATGGCCACCCTGGGCCTGCGTTGGGCGACCTTGCGCCGCCACGCGTTGGCCGAGCAGGGCAGCTCCATAGGATCGCATAAGCCGAACATAACGGGCGGCCTCGACCGGCTAATGCCGCCGCAGGCTTCCGCTGATGCGGTGCCGGTTCCAGTCAATACACCCAGCGCAACGCAAAAGGGCTTCGCTGGTCCCTTGCAGCCATTGATCAATAGGTGGGGAGGCAGTGCGGTCGCAATATTGGCTGCCGCTGTGGTGATAGACTTGCTGATCTTGCTCTGGTTGCTTCTGGGCGCAGGTCACTAGAGGCGGTACACAGAAAAGCGGCAGGCCGGTCGACCTGCCGCTTTTTTGCACCTTTGCAAAGGTATATTGCGTATGTATAATGTGAATAAGGGGCGGGTAGCAAAACCGACCCACAACTGAGTGGAGGAAACTGAACTGGATTCTAATAACCTCGCGCGAAAGATCGTCGATATTGCAGCCGACCGTAAGGCCGAAGATATAGTAATGCTGGATATCAGCAAAGTATCAATAATTGCCGATTATTTCGTAATTTGTAATGGCACAGGTGATCGCCACGTACGTGCTATATCCAAAGAAATAGACGAGAATCTCGGGCACGACGGTGTCCAGCCTATCAACATCGAGGGCATGGCTGATGCCAAGTGGGTTCTAATCGACTATGGATCGGTACTGGTACACATATTCGACCCTGAAACTCGCGATTTCTACCGACTTGAGCAGTTATGGACCGGCGCGCAGCCTGTCCTTGTGGTGCAGTAAGCCGGCTTTAGGCTTATGTAAAGCAGAGGAAAAGGCAGATGCAGGTAAAAACAGAACATGGCACTCTGAGATTCGGAGGTCACAACAGGCCGGCGGTAAGCCTGGCAATAGCGCCTAAGACACCGCAGGGGCACCTGGTTACGGGTATTGTGCTCGGTGTAGGGCTTGGATTCGTAGCGGGCTCGATTGTCACACTCCTCGTGGGCAACAAGAGCCTATTGCTTGCTCAACACGTGTGGGCGCGCCTGACAGGCGTGAACGAGAATGGAGACAAGGTACACTTCGAACTTTTGCTGCAATAGTACCGCTGCTATACTGACCGTGAGCAAAGCAGATGCACTCTAGCAGTACATCTGCTTTTTTGGACCTCTTGTATGCATTCATTCCGCCGAGCCGCCGAGAAGCAATCCAACATGCTATTCCAACCTGCTATAGATCGTCCAAACCGCCCAGGTCGTCACCACCCATCCCTTCATCTCCCGCCTCACCAAGTAGCTCAGGGTCCATATCTTCCATAACCTTATCAGGGTCTTCGCCGGCCTCGATACGCGACAGTACCTGGTCGAAGCCGGGACCCATATCCAGGTCCTCGCCCATGCTGTCCTTCATACGCCTGGCCCACCTGGCAACAGAACGTGGGTCGTCCTCGTCCAGGCCGCTCATAAGACCATCGGGCGTGTCGTCCAGAGTGTCGCCGCCGGGGGCTTCCGCTCGCAGGGTATTCGCCCTCGATTGTACCCGTTGGAGATCGGCGCTGCTGCAACGAGGGCAGGCTATTTCTCCTGCAGCTGTGCGGCTATCGGCGGCGCTAAAGTTGGGGAAGAAAAGACTTACGCGGCGCTTGCAGCTACCGCAGGTATATTCATATATGGGCATAATTGATCCTTCCAGAAGAGTGTAACTGCTTATTCTAACGCGGCCCCGTTGCTATTGCAAGGCGATGCTGCCCAACGGGTGCGCGACAAAGTTTCGCACACCCAGTCGGAGCGCCGCTTGGAATGGAATGGCCTTTGTGCTTGCTTGCGAAACTATGACGCGCACGCCTGCCCAACCCCGGCCCCGATAGCCAACGTAAAGCGGAGCCGGCAAGCATGCCCCAATTTCACACAGGCGTACATAATGGTATAATCATGCTGCCTGCACACTGCTACAAAGAGTGGTTATGAGCTTTACCCTATTGACCGAGAAATTCCATATAAACGGGTGGGGTTCCCTCATCTTCTGGGCCTTTATGCTCGCATGGGTGCTCTCGGAGCTGTTTGTGGGAAAGCTAGGGCTCAATATGGGCGCACTACACAGCGATCAGGGGTCTGCGGCAATAGTTGTGCTTGGGGGACTGGGTGGCATAGCTGTAGGATCCTTCATGGCTGCACTGGAATGGTTACCGCTTGACCGCAGGTCGCTATGGTTGGGACTGGCGACCATGTCTGCCGGGCTTGCTCTAAGGATATTTTCCATACTCTACCTGGGTCCAATGTTCACGCGCTTTGTGCAGATAGTGCCGGGACACAGGCTGGTTACAAGCGGCCCTTATCGCCTGGTCCGTCACCCGTCATACAGTGGCCTGCTGCTTTTCTTTGTTGGCGTTGGGATTACTCTGGGGGACTGGCTGGCGCTGCCGGCGTTAGTTATATTACCCCTCGCAGCTATCCTGTACCGCGTCCATGTAGAGGAGCAAGCGCTGCTGTCGGCATTCGGGAGCGAATATAGAGGCTATATGAAAAGGGTGCGAGCGTTGGTGCCCTACCTTTACTAGAGAGACACATAACACGGTATCGACACTGGAAGGGCGACTAGTTTGGCAGAGACTCCACTCAGGCAGCAATACCTTAACATAAAGAAGCAATACCCCGACACAATACTCTTCTTCCGGTTGGGCGACTTTTATGAGACGTTCGACGAAGATGCAGCCGTGGTGGCGCGGGTATGCGACGTGGTACTCACAGCGCGGCCCACGTCCAAGGACCAGCGCATACCGATGGCAGGCGTACCTTACCATTCCGCAGAGGGATATATAGCGCGCCTCGTTCAGGCCGGATACAAGGTTGCCGTCGCCGAGCAGCTAAGCGCCCCTACCGTCGATGAAGAGACCGCAGCTAGACGCATACGACTGGGGAAGACCGAATCAAGTGTCACAGCCAACTGGGCAGAGTCGGGCACTCCCACACACCAGGTAGGCAAAGGACGCGACCTGGTCGAGCGCGACGTTGTACGCGTAGTCACGCCAGGCACGGTGACAGAGCCTGGAATGCTCGATGCACGTCGGAATAACTACATAGCTGCTGTGATTATGGAAGGGGAAGGAGCAGGACTTGCGTACGCCGACATCACTACGGGAGAGTTCGCCACCACCGAAATAAAGAGGCAGGGGTCTGAACTGCAAATGGCCTTGCAGCAGGAACTAGACCGCATAAGGCCAGCCGAGGTGATTGCCCCTGCCTCTATAGATCAAGAAGAGGGCGGCCGACAAGCATACAGGGCATGGGCACAGCCCGACAAGCAGGAGGAGAAGGTAAGCAACGGCCGCAACAATGCCCTCGAAGCGATGCAACTTCCTAATCTCACCAATACTGGTGGAGAGGCATGGGCATTAGACCCGGCGAGGCGACGACTCTTGCGACATTTTAGAGCCACCTCCCTTGAGCCATATGGCTGCGCTCGCTTGCCCCTGGCAACCAGGGCCGCCGGGGCCTTGATAGCTTATATAGAAGAAACCAACCGCTCGGCGCTGCAACAGCTTGCTCGTCTGGTCACATATTCGACCGAGCACTATATGGCGCTCGACCCGCACACTCGTCGTAACCTGGAGCTGACAGAAAGCCAGAGCGGCAGGCGCAATTCGCTACTATCCGTGCTTGACGAGACGCGCACCGCTCCGGGTTCCCGCCTCCTCGGGCGATGGCTCAACCAACCACTTCTCGACCTGGTCAGGCTGCGCGCCCGCCAGGATGCCATAGAAGTCTTTGTGCAGAGGGGCACTCTGCGAGTAGACCTGCGCGGGCTCTTGAACAATTTACCCGACATGGAGAGGCTTTGCGCCCGCTCGGTGCAGGGCACGGCAGGCCCACGCGACATGGTGGCGATCAAGAACGCGATAGATCGCCTCCCGGACATTCATGCTACGCTGGCCGGAGCGACAGACGGCTCCGTCAAGGTGCTATCCAGCCTCGAAAGCAGGCTTGCGCCCTGTCAGGACCTTTCAGAGTTGATAGGGAGAGCAATCGCAGAGGACCCGCCCGCAGTGCTGGGGACCGGAGACGCAATTCGTCCCGGCTTCAACCCTGAACTCGATCGGATACGGGCCATGTCGAAGGACGCCAAAGGCTGGATTGCCGGCCTGGAAGCGCAAGAGCGGGAACGCACAGGTATAAAGAGCCTGAAGGTCGGCTACAACAAAGTATTCGGCTACTATATCGAGATATCAAACGCTAACAACGAGGCGGTGCCGCCTGAGTATATACGTAAGCAGACCCTTGTGGGAGCGGAGAGATACCTCACGCCCGAGCTCAAAGAGTACGAAAGCCAGATACTGAATGCTCAGGAGAGGCTCGTAGAGTTGGAGCGCGCGGTCTTCGGAGATGTGCTGCGACAGGTTGCCTCTTCATCGCCCAGGCTGCTGCAAATAGCCGAAGCGTTGGCACTGCTGGACGTCTTCTCGACGCTGGCCGAGGTAGCAGTGCGTCATAGCTACACCCCGCCCGAGCTTGATGAAGGCACACTCATCGAGATAAAGGAGGGCCGGCACCCGGTAGTCGAAAGGTCTTTGCGAGATACCCTCTTCGTGCCTAATGACTCCCGTCTCGATACAAGCGAAGCACAGGTGGTGCTGCTGACGGGGCCAAACATGGCGGGAAAGAGCGTCTACATCAAGCAGGTGGCGATAATCGTGCTGATGGCGCAGGTAGGCTCGTTCGTGCCGGCTGAGAGCGCGCGTATCGGTGTGGTGGACCGCATATTCACCCGCGTTGGCGCCCAGGATGATATTGCCACCGGGCGCAGCACCTTTATGGTGGAGATGGAAGAGACAGCCTACATACTAAACCATGCCACTCAGCGGTCGCTGATAATATTGGACGAGATAGGGCGTGGGACCTCCACATACGATGGTCTGGCGATTGCTCGCGCGGTTGTGGAATATATACATAACTCCCCACGCCTGGGTGCCAAGACGCTCTTCGCCACGCACTACCACGAGCTTACAGAACTCGAGAAGAGCCTGCCCAGGGTACGCAATCTCAACGTGGCGGTGGCCGAAGATGGGGAGAGTGTGGCTTTCTTGCACAGGATAGTGGAAGGCGGTGCTGACCGCTCGTATGGAGTTCACGTAGCGCGGCTGGCGGGTCTGCCCAAAGGCATCCTCCGGCGTGCTGAGAGCATTCTTAAGGAGTTGGAGACATCGGGAGACAAAGAGGCACGACGTAAGAGCATGATACAGGCAGCACCGGACACCGGGCAGATGCCACTGCCGCTCGTGCCCGTCTCAGAGCCGCTCAGAGATGAATTACGCGACCTGCGGCCTGATGAGATGTCACCCCTAGAGGCGTTGAGCGTGTTGTACGAGTTGCACAAGCGCGCCAAGCAAGAGGGGTGAAATAGCGAATAGCAGCCGGAGATCAGAAGGACCCTGCCCAGGTATTGCTGTTAGGCATGGAGCCTGGCGTCGTTATGCTCCCTGGGCTACATACACTTGCTCTTCGACGCTGGTGCCGTCCCAATCGGAGATATGGCCGCAACGGGTACACTTGACCTTCTGAGGACCATCTTGCTTCTGAGCGCGGCCCATGACCGTCATCATGCCACCGCATTCAGGACAAGGCACCGGCACAGGTCTCTCCCAGCTTGAGAAGTCACACGCCGGATAACGGCTGCAAGAGTAGAAGACCCTTCCACGCTTACTCTTCTTCTCGATTATCTGCCCCTGACCACACTGAGGACAGTCGACGCCCGTACTCACCACGATCGGCCTGGTATAACGGCACTTGGGAAAACCCGAGCAGGCGATAAAAGGTCCAAAGCGGCTCTCGCGGATCACAAGATCATGGCCCGACTCGGGGCACAGCTCACCGGTGCGTTCAGGCTCGGGACGTGATACCTCAATGCGACCCACCTTGGTCTCAGCTTCAGCAAGACTGCTCTCCAGCGGCGCATAGAATTGTGAGACTACGGGCACCCAGGGCCTCTCGCCATTCGCTATATCGTCTAGCTCGCCTTCCATGTTAGAAGTGAACCCCACGTCGACGATGTCGGGGAAGTGATCTACAAGCAGGTCGTTCACGGCTATCCCGAGCTCGGTAGGCGCGAACTTCTTCTCCTCCTTGACCACATAGCCGCGATCCTGAATGGTGGAGAGAATTGGCGCATATGTCGAAGGGCGGCCAATGCCCTGTTCCTCCAGTACCTTCACAAGTGTAGCCTCAGTATATCGAGGCGGAGGCTGCGTAAAGTGCTGCTCCGGCCATAGCTTCAGCAGGTCCAGAACCTCACCTTCAGCCAAGGAGGGCAGGCCGGCTTTGTCGAGATCGTCCTCGGCATCGCCCAGGTCATGTCCCTCACGATAAACAGCGGTGAACCCCTCGAACTTGACTACAGACCCCGTCGCGCGGAAAGTGTATGGGTTCTGGGTACCCGACTTCTGGTTCCTCGAAGCGACTCCGGCTCCGGTAGCAGCGCCTATATCGACGGTTGTCTGGTCGAAGACGGCATTTGCCATCTGCGAGGCAATAAAACGCTGCCAGACCAGCTTATAGAGCTTGTGCTGGTCTGAGGAGAGGTAGCTTTTGACGGTATCGGGGTCCCGCACCGCTTGCGTGGGGCGGATGGCTTCGTGGGCCTCCTGGGCGCGAGGGCTCTTCTTAGCGTAAACAGGGGGTGTGGAGGGAACAAACTCTCTCCCGAAGCGGTTAGCGATTACCTCGCGCGCCTCAGCCTGCGCTATGCCGGCCACGTTAGTCGAATCGGTCCTCATGTATGTAATAAGGCCTGTAGACCCCTCAACGCCCAAATCTACACCTTCATAAAGCTGCTGGGCTATGAGCATCGTTTTGCGCGCAGCAAAATTGAGTTTGCGCGAGGCTTCCTGCTGCAAAGTAGAGGTAATAAAAGGCGCGGACGGCCTGCGCTGCACCTCTTTGCGCTTCACGCTCTCGACGACGTACTCAGCTCCTTTTAGAGCGTCTACTATGCCGGTAGAGTCGGCCTCGTTCTTGAGATCGGCCTTTTTGCCGTGTACATGGTGGAGGGCAGCGTGAAAGGCGTCCTTCTTTTTACCGGCAGGTTGCTTGCTCAGATCGGCTTCTATCGACCAATACTCTACGGCCACAAAGGCCTCGATCTCGCGCTCGCGCTCTACCACAAGGCGGACGGCTACACTTTGTACACGTCCGGCCGAGAGACCACGGCGGATTTTCTTCCAAAGAAGTGGCGACAAGCGATAGCCCACCAAACGGTCGAGTATTCGCCTTGCTTGCTGTGCATCTACCAGATCCATATCCAGGCTGCGAGGGTTAGCAACTGCCTGCTGGATGGCGCCCGGAGTTATCTCGTGGAACTCGACACGGAATACCGGCTGGTTGTTCTGCCCGGCTCCTGTTACCTCGCGTACGTGCCAGGCAATGGCCTCCCCTTCACGGTCAGGGTCCGTCGCCAGGTAGACGGCTTTGGCGGCTTGCACGCGCTGTCGCAAATCCTTGACCGTCTTACTCTTGTCGCGTGGCACCACGTACTGAGGGTTGAAGTTATTCTCTACGTCTACCCCCAGAGTAGATTTGGGAAGATCACGGACGTGACCCATACTTGCTTCAACGGTGAAGTCGCGCCCCAGGTATTTCTTGATTGTCTTCGCCTTGGCAGGCGACTCGACAATCACGAGATTAGTATTGCCCCGTAACACAGGCGCATCTTTAGCTGAAGAGGTCTTCGCGCGCGAAGTTGTCGAAGAGGAGCGCGTTGAAGTTGTACTCTTCTTAGCGGTTGCTGACGAGGGCTTTGTTGTCCCTCTTTTTTTTGTAGTTGTGACCATTTATGCCTTTTGTTTCTAGATTGCTGAGAGATTACGCAGCCCAACGCCATGTAATGGTTGGGCGCAACTAATCTTACGCCCTGTGTATACGGGTGTCAAGGTAATCCAGCACCCCTATAATGCAACTTTGAGGCCGGTTGAGCGTTCGCCTGCAAACCGTTTATACAAGCCGGACCATACGATTCCGCCGGGCGGCAAGCTGAGATTTAACAAGCTGCATTAGAGCGGAACGAGGTAGAGCCGGCTTCTTGCGCATGCTTGGCTGCACATCGAGTACGCTTGGTAAAGGTATGTTCAGGCGACTCCGTGAATGAATACGTTGGTCATCCTCGCCAGATACCAGTTGGGCGACGGCGCTGGACCGGAGCTGGACAGGTGTGAAAGCAAGAGCAGGATAAGCTGTGATGCTTACCCTGCTCGCCAGGCTGTAACAAAGACGTAATTTAGAGCTATCCGCTATTACCGGGCTGTGCCGCCCAACACAAGGCCGCGCCTCCATAGAGATGACAACTGGGCAACCACCATAATGGGGTTGGCTGTTCTAGCTCGCAGATTGAAGTCCCCCGTAGCTACCACGTAGAACTCGTTGCCGGCCCGCCGGGGTCCAATGTTTATGGTGGTGCTAATAACGCCCCTATCGTCCGCCTGAGTATGTGCAACGTTCTCAAGCCGCCCACTAGAGAAATCGAGGCCCACGACAACAGTCGAATCGGCCGGCCAACCGGTGCCCTGGACTGTGAGAATACCCCCTGAGACCACCTGTCTGCTTGGCGAAACCGTCATAGAAGGGTTATAGACCAGGTGGAAGTTCTGAATTGCCTTCTTGCCGCCGCCCGAGGCCGTGATCTGCACATTCTGCCAATGCGCTGCTCCGGCAGGTACGCCCACGGTAATTGTAAAGGTGCCATCACCACTGGCTGTGGTCTTACCCACACTACGGACATAGTTCGCGTCAGGCCTCTCCACATTGATGGTGATAGAGGCACCGGCAGGGAAACCAGTACCACGCACAGTAACAGGAGTATTTGTATCTCCCTGCGATGGGTCTATACCAATGGCGGCAGCAACAGGAGAAGGGGTAGCGACGGGAGGGGCAGCGGTGGGAGTAGGCGCTGTGCCGAGGCCACGGTAGCGCCAATCGTAATAGGCGCGTCCCACGTTGCCCATTTCGACCTTCCAGCCTTCAGCGTTGTATGGCGAGTAGGTAAGGATGCGGCGCTGAAATGCTTGCATAAGCACCCAGCGATCGGAGTTGCCCACTTTGATGTTGATCCAGTAGGGCTCGGTAATAGGGTAGCCCATAGCGAACAGCCAATCCATAATAAGGCCGTCAGCATAGTGACCGTTCTCGTAAATGGGTCCATGGCTGTTTAGATAGTTCCAGAAAACATCAGGTATATTGTGCCCCAGGGTAGGGTCATAGATAACGTAGCGCGCAAAGCCGGCAAGGTTGCTTACGTCTCCCACATTGCCGTCACGGCCTAACCCCTCGCGTACATTTTGGCCCGTGCGATTTGGCGCACGATTGTTGCCGTTGAGTGAAGCCACTTTCGCCAGCGTGGCATATGTCGGCGCGTTGGGGCTACCGGTGTCTCCCGCAACAGGTAAATTAGCGGGCACAGACGGAGCAAACGTGTTGTTACCAGTCTGTACATGCCCCGCTGCCATGTCCACAACGAGCAATCCGTTGGTGACATACCACTCTGCGGTGCGGTCGCCCGACGGATTATTGATCTCCATACGACTCTTGTCGAGATAGGTGACAAGATGCTGGCCGCCTGGACCCTCGATGTACGGCTCGTAGCTTGTATAAAAGGGTTCCGGCCCCCAGGTCCAGGATCGCGCTACGCGCTGATCGACAACAGGCATATCACTGCGAGCCCACACCGCTTGAAAAGCGTGGTCAGCGAAAACAGGACCCTGGGCCGCTCCGACCGCAGAACGTTGCGCGGCAACACGCGAGGTGCCAACCATACCCACTGCGAGCATCAAGAAGGTTAAGGCCGACCACGAGAGTTGTTTTACGGTAAAATTCATCCTGCTCATTTTGTACTCCGTTTCTATGTTCTACGTTGAACATAATCAAGACAAGTCCGGGCACCATCTGTGGTAGGCCCGGCCTGGGGATTCCCTGGTATATTTCCAGACTATTTTCTGGGCCATAGTGTACCTGTAGGGGTTACTACAACCTGATACTATTGTACGCTTTAAGTAGCTCCATGTATAGGTCCTGGGTACCTGTACCGCATAGGACGAGGGCATCCCTGAGAGAACAAACAATCGAAACCCATAGGATTTCGATTGTTTGTTCTCTCTATGTTTCCTGGCATTGTCGATTCGGTCGTACGGACGTAAGAGAGTCAGGCTACTACTCTGACCCGTGCGATGTGAGGAGAACCCATACTGGTACGCGCGTGTGCAGGTTCGTGCTCAGTTTGGTAACGTGGCCGGTCGAGTGTGCAGAGGAAAGCATTCACAACCTTTGGATCCCATTGCTCGCCTCGGCCCTGGCGCAATATCTGCATTGCCTTATCAACTTGCATCCCGCAACGGTATGGACGCGCGCTGGTCATAGCATCAAAGCTGTCGGCCACCGCTATTATCCGTGCGCCCATGGGGATCTCAGCCCCTTTTAGCCCTGCAGGGTAGCCCCGACCATCCCAACGCTCATGGTGGTAGCGAGCCACATAAGCAACGTGTTCCATCCCTGGTACTTCCGAGAGCAGGTCGGCGCTCCGGTCGGGGTGCGTCTGAATAATTGCCCACTCCTCGGGCGTCAGTGATTGCTCTTTTTGCAGGATCTCGCGCGGCACAGCGACCTTACCGGCATCGTGCAATCGTGCTGCAGTCACGATAGTTGCTGCTTCTGCACCTGCGATGTTCATCTCCATGAGAATGCCGGTGGTAAAATCAGCTACACGGTGTGAGTGACTGGCTGTATCCGGATCGTGCATCTGGAGGGCCCTTTCCAGGTTTCCAAGAAGGTATTCCCTCTCGATCCGCGCCTCGTCCCGGTGCCTGCGAACTGCACATATGAGCATCGGACAGGCTAGGATCAGGGCGCATGCGTAGATGGTGCTTGCGGGAAGCTTTGTCGCACTTATCAGGAACAGGTTGTGGAACAGCCATAGCGGATTTCCTGAGTCTGCGCCTGCCTTTACAAGGATAGCCAGCACAACCACTATAGAAAGAGTAAATACAGACCGTCCGTTTGGTAATCTATTCTCCATTAGAATCTCCTCTTCAATGTTCTTCTTTCCTATGCCTTTATTGTCCAGCCCGTTACCAGGTAAATCTTGTGTAAGATGAGCTCGTTGCCTACTCCTATTAAAAGGGAGAATCGCTTTGCGTGGTTGGCACAGTTACTGGGACAGAAACTGGTACAAGCCGAGGTCATGGTTCGCGTCATAGAAAGAGAGCGCCCGCGCATCCGGCTACGACTCAGGGTCAATTGACCCTCGTTCCAGCGGGTGGTATATTGATTCCTGTAGAGACATGAAGCTAGTGCAGCTTCATGAATCTTTTAGCTTTTGAAAGAGAGACAACAAATCAAA